>NZ_JBLYUB010000010.1:0-213055 GCF_049999945.1 Planosporangium spinosum
CATTGCGGCTTCCGAACACTCCGAGGCCGCAATGTTCGCGACATTGCGCGGATCTTGGGGGAGGGGGGCGGGCGCTCAGTGGCCTTCGAAGACCGGCCGCTCCTTGCGGACGAAGGCGAAGGTGGCGTTGCGGTGGTCGGCGGTGGCGCCGGTGGCCCTCTGCGCCTCGTACTCGGCGTCGAGGGCCTCCGCGATCGTGCCGGTGCCGCCGATCCGCAGCTGACGCTTGATCTGGGCGTACGCGACGGTCGGGCCGCTGGCCAGCCGGGACGCCAGCGCCCGCGCCGCCGGCAGTACCTCCTCGTCGTCGTCGACCATCCGGGTCAGCAGGCCGAGCCGCACCGCCTCCTGCGCGTCGATCGGCTCGGCGAGCATCAGCAGCTCGGTGGCCTTGGCGTGGCCGACCAGTCGGGGCAGCGCCCAGGACACACCCGTGTCGCCGGCCAGGCCGACGTTGGCGAACGCCATCAGGAACCCGGTACGTGGACCGCCGATGCGGAAGTCGGCGAGCATCGCCAGCGAGGCGCCGGCTCCGGCCGCCATACCGCGGACCGCGGCGACGACCGGCTTGGGCATCTCGGCCAGCGACGTCGCGATCGGGTTGTAGTGCTCACGTACGGTCGACAGCGGGTCGCTGGCGCCCTCCTCCAGCTTCCCCACGTGCTGGCGGAGGTCCTGCCCGACACAGAACGCGCGGCCCGCGCCGGTGAGGATCACCGCCCGGCATGAGTCGTCGGTGGCCAGTTCGGCGAGCGTCTCGCGCAGGGCCTCCTTGAGGGCCAGGTCGAGAGAGTTGAGCGAGTCGGGTCGGTTCATGGTGAGCGTGGCGATCCCGTCGGTGCGCTCGACGAGCAGGACATCGGTCACGGTGGTGCCTTTCTGGTCATCCGGGGACCGGCCGTCTCCGCGTCGGCCGGTCGGCGGGCGGTCGGCGCGTCGGTCGTCTGTGGGCGGGCCGGTCGTCGCCGAGCCACGATCATCTGTGGCCGAGCCACGATCATCTGTGGCCGGGCAGGCCATCTGTGGGCAGGTCATCTGGGGGCCGGGTCGGACGTGGCCACCGGCAGCCGGGAGGCAGCAAGTTCCAGGCAGCGGTCCACGAACCGGTCGGCGGCGGGGCGCAGTCGGGTGGCGTGGCTGTCGAAGAATCGGGCGGCGTCGGTGCCCGGCCAGGGATCGGGTAGCAGCTCTGACGGCAGTTGAGGATCACGGAACAGGAACGCGCGCCACGCATGTACGAGCGTGAACCGCGCCGCGTACGCATCCTCATCGTCGCTGGTGGCGCTGATCGCGCTGACCGTGGGGGTCAGTTCCCGCACGAACTCCTCGTACGCGGCGCCGATCTCGGCCAGGTCCCAGGCCCGCCGTACCAGGGAGACCGCTCCGTCGACGCCTCCGGCGTGGCTCGCGGCGAACCGCTCGAACCGGATACCCGCCTCGTTCAGTAGGGTCTCGACCTCGTCGGTGGTGCGAGCGGCCACCCACGTCGAGGCGTCGATCGAACCGTAGCCGAGGAACGACAGGTTCGACGCGATGCGCCCCCGGTCGGCGCGCTGCGCGGGCGGGTCGATCACCACCAGGTCGAACCGGCCGTCCCAGGAGTTGTCCGTGGTGCGGTAGATGCGGGCGGCCGCCTCGTCGAGCCGGCGGGCGGCCTTCGGAGTCAGCAGGTAGCCCGGTCCGGTGGACAGGCGCAGTGGGTGCAGCCAGCCCTGCCGGACCATCCGGGACACCGCGGTGCGTACCGCCGGAGCGGCGATCCCCAGCGGCGCCAGCAGGCGTACCAGGGCAGCGACCGGTGCCCGGCCGCCTCGCGGCCGGAGGTAGTCGCCGTACAGGTCGAAGAGCGCCGACCGTGCCTGCATGGCCGCATATTGTGACAGTTCTAATGTAGGGATACCAGACGCTGTCACAGCAAATCAGCCCCGGTTTGGGTCTTGGGGCCATCATCAGGGAAAATCATTGGTCGGCACCGTTTCCGGTGCTCGTTCGTGCGAACGGGTCACCGCTCGGCGCCTGCGCAGCTCACGGGTGCGGCCGGCGTGCCCGGGATCTGAACACCATAAAGTGTGAGGGGAGACAACATGGCGGCCATGAAGCCGCGGACGGGCGACGGTCCGCTTGAGGTCACCAAGGAGGGCCGCGGCATCGTCATGCGGGTCCCGCTGGAGGGTGGTGGCCGGCTCGTCGTCGAGATGACGCCCGACGAGGCCAACGCGCTGAGCGAGGCGCTGAAGTCGGCCACGGGCTGACCGCGGTTTCGGAGTCGCCGACGCCTGCCGTACCCGGACGCAACAGGTGCGGCGGGTGGTTCCATGGCGGCTGTTGGAGCGTTCCCGCATTGTCCAGCGTTTATCCGTAGCCCGACACGGGGAGTTCGGCGTGCCCCCGCGCAGAACTCCCCGTCCGCGTACCTGCGGCCGGCGGACCGGCCGGCGAAGTGTGGAGGAGGGGGCCGTGCTCGACATTCGGCTCGCGGTCGACCCGACGGTGTCAGACACCCTGGCGCTGCCGTTGCGGTACGCCAACGGGGCCGGTCCGGCGGCCAGAAAGCAGGGTACGGCTGCCGGGACCGGTCCGACGGCCGGTGGCGACGGCCCGACCGGGGCCGGTGGCGACGGTGCCACCGCCGCCGTCGGTGAGCTGCCGCCGACCGCGGGCGACGCCGACGCCGGGGTACGCGAGGAGGCGCTGGCCTTCATCGATGATGTTCGTCACTCTGGTACGGCCGGTATCGTGCACACGCTGCCCCGTCCGCTGGCCAGCCCCCGCCGGGTACTCCTGGCCGGCGTCGGCAGCGGCGACGAGGCCGGCTGGCGTGCAGCCGGGGCGGCGATCGCCCGCGCCGCCGCCCAGCAGCCCTCGGTCGTGGTCGCACTGCCCACCGGGGTCGACCCGGAAGCGGTCCGTGGCCTGACCGAAGGGATCTGGCTCGCCGCCTACCGGTTCCGGCTGGTCACCGACGCCCCGGACCGGGCGCCCCGGCTCACCAGCGTCACGGTCGTGGTGGACGAGCCCGAACGGTACGAGGCAGCCCTCGGCGTCGCCCGTGCCGTGGCCGAGTCGACCATCCTGGCCCGGGACCTGACGAACACCCCGAGCGAGCAGAAGTCACCGGCCTGGCTGGCGGACCAGATCCGCAAGGCCGCCGAGCCGTACGAGGGCCTCAGCGTCGTCGTCCGCGAACCGGCGCAACTGGCCGCCGAGGGCTTCGGCGCCGTCCTCGCCGTCGGCGGTGGCTCCACCCGGCCGCCCGCGCTGGTGGAGCTGTCGTGGCGACCGCCGCAGGCGCGCACCCACGTGGTCCTCGTCGGTAAGGGGATCACCTTCGACACCGGAGGCATCTGCATCAAGCCGCGCGACAGCATGAAGCTGATGCGCAAGGACATGGGCGGCGCTGCTGCCGTGGCCGCCGCGACGATCGGCGCCGCGGCGCTGCGCCTGCCGGTCCGGGTGACCGCGCTGGCGCCGCTCGCCGAGAACATGGCCAGCGGCGACGCCTACCGGCCCGGCGACGTCGTACGCCACTACGGCGGCATGACCACCGAGGTCCTCAACACCGACGCCGAGGGCCGGCTGGTGCTGGCCGACGCCATGGCGTACGCGGTGCGCCATCTCGAACCGGACCTGATGATCGACCTCGCCACCCTGACCGGCGCTCAGAGCATCGCCCTCGGCAAGCGCACCGCCGCGCTCTACAGCGACAGCGACACGCTCGCCGAGGCGCTCGCTGCTGCGGCGACGGCGGCCGGCGAGCGGATGTGGCGGATGCCGATGCCCGACGACTACCGCAACGATCTCGACAGTGACGTGGCCGACCTGGTCAACTCCACGCAGGTCGGTGCCGGATCGGTGATGGCGGCGATGTACCTGCGCGAGTTCGCGGGGGCGCTGCGCGACCGCTGGGCCCACCTGGACATGTCCTCGCCGGCCTGGGCCGACTCTCCGGACCGGGAACTGGCGAAGGGGGCCACCGGTTGGGGCGTGCGAACCCTGCTTCGCTGGCTCGACGCGGTCGCCGCCGTACCGGCCGGCTGAGCGCCGTACCGGCCGGCTGGGGCGCGGCGGCCGCCTGGTCCGGCCGACCCTCGCCGGCGCTCCACCCCAGCCCCGTCCGGCTCAGGCGGACCAACCAGCCGATGTGGCGCCCGTACCGCTCGCGTAACTGGGCGCCGGTAGGCGCCGGATCGCCGTAGAGCGCGTCGGCGACCGGCGGCCCACTGACGGATTCCGGTGAGCCGGGCGGCTCACTGACGGTTTCCGGCAAACCGGATCAGTCCGTCCTCGCCGACTGTCACCAGCGTGGCCAGCGACGGGAACCGCACCTGGTGCAGACCTGCGGTGACAGCGAGCACCGGCGCCATCGCGGGATCGGCGCGGGCGACGGCGAGAAAGTCGCTCACGTCGTCGTCGAGACCGAGCCAGCGGCTCACCGCTCGCTCCACCGCCGTGATCTCGGCCGGGTCGAGCGCGCTCCGCGCGTACACGGCCAGGCTGACCCCTGGCCGGTCGTCCGGCGGGCGACCCACCTTGACCACCACGGCCTCGTCCGGCTGGACTCCCGGTCGCGGGAGGGCCTCGCGGAGGCGCCCGACGGTGATCGACTGGTCGCCTACGGACGGGACGAAACCGGCCAGGGCACGGGTAGCGTGTGCGACAGCGAGCAGGGCGGGGTGGCGGCCAGTGCGCCGCGGTGCCGTTCGCTGAGTGGCGTCGTCATACGCAGACCGTGGCGCCGGGATACGACACTGTCCCGCGTCCGGAGCCGCACGGGCGTTCCGGCTCGTGGCCCCCGGTGGCGGGGGAGGGATGCCTACCGTGGCTGAGCGTCGGGTCCGTGCTGTCCGCCATTACGTGCTGTTCGGCGTCAGGCCCGCTTGACGGCGCAGAGCAGCCCGTCGCCGGTCGGCAGCAGCGCCGGGATCCACTCGTCGGCCTCCCGCAGCGCCTTAACCACCTCGCGCAGGGCCACCGTCTCCGGGTCCCGCACCGCCGGGTCGGTCACCTTGCCGTTGGCCAGGGCGGCGCCGAGCACCAGCACCCCACCGGGGCGCAGCAGTCGGGCCGCCGCGGTGACGGCCGAGGCGTACTCGTTGGCGTCGTGGTCGACGAAGACCAGGTCGTAGACGCCGTCGGCGAGCCGGGGGAGCACGTCGAGGGCGCGGCCGGTGATGATACGGGTACGCGACGGCGCGAACCCGGCCTCCGCGAAGACCCGGCGGGCCACCCGCTGGTGCTCACCCTCGATGTCGATCGTGGTGAGGACGCCGTCGGGACGCATGCCACGCAGCAGCCACACGCTGCTGACCCCGGTGCCGGTACCCACCTCCACCACCGCCTTGGCGTTGCTGGCCGCGGCGATGAAGCGCAGGGCGGCGCCTGCGGCGGGGCCGACCGGGGTCAGCGCCACCTCCCCGGCCTGTGCGCGGGCAGCGGACAGTACGGCGTCCTCGGCGACGTAGGCGTCCGCGAACTCGTGGGCGTGGGTGGCGTGATGCTGGGGAGTCCTGGTGGACGATGCGATGGCGCACCTCCTGACCGGTCGGCGATGAGTCAGGTACGAGCCTAGGGAACGGTGGGCCGGTGTGGGGGATGTCGGTACGTGTAATCCTTGTGGACGGATGGACAAAGGAGTGCCGATCGTGAGTGACCCGGGCACGCGGCGGCAGACGACCGCTGCCGAACCGTCCGGCTCGTGGGCCCGTCCCGAGCCCGGAACCGCCGTCCCGGGGGCCCAGCAGGGCCCCGTCGGCCCCACCGGCGCAGCCGGTTCGCCCTGGTGGTCCGATGCGCTGGCCGACCCGTGGCGCGATCCGGCGGCGCCCGCCGCCGTCGTGGTCACGCCGCAGACCGTCGACGCGCCCCCGCTCGAACCGCCGGAGCCACGGGAGTCCCGCGGCCTCCGCGGCGGCCTCGGCCTCGTGGTCCTGGTGTCGGTGATCACGGCGCTCATCGCCGGGGCGCTCGGCGGAACGCTCGGCTTCGTCTTCGCCAGTCGGGGTGGGATCGGGCGCGGGCCCGAGCTCGGCGGGGGCAACCCGGCGCCGCTGACCCAGCGGGCACCCGACTCGCTCGCCGGGGTGGTCAAGAAGGTGCTGCCCAGCGTGATCACGGTGAAGACGCAGTCAGCCGGCGGCACCAGCATCGGCTCGGGCTTCATCGTCTCCAACACCGGGTACGCGATCACCAACGACCATGTCGTCGCCGGGTCGTCCGGACCCACGATGGTGACGTTCAGCGACGGCAACACCGCGTCTGCCAAGATCGTCGGTAGTGACCCCGAGTCCGACGTGGCGGTGCTCAAGATCGACGCTGCCAACCTCACCCCGGTCCAGTTCGGCGACTCGGACTCCGCGCAGGTCGGCGACCCGGTGCTGGCGATCGGGTCGCCGCTGGCGCTGGCCAACACGGTGACGTACGGGATCGTCAGCGCCGTCGACCGCCCGATAGCGGCCGGTGAGGTCGGCGGCCCGACGCGGTACTACGCGGCGATCCAGACCGACGCGGCTATCAATCACGGCAACTCCGGCGGTCCCCTCGTGGACGCGGCGGGCCGGGTGATCGGTATCAACGCCGTGATCAAGTCGCTCGCCTCCGACCAGGAACAGGCCGGCAACGTGGGGCTCGCTTTCGCCATCCCGATCAACCAGGCGAAACGCCTCGCCCAGGACATCGTGGATACCGGCAAGGCGCGCCGTACCGTGATCGGAGCCGAGATCGAGGCGTCCTACCGGGGGCCGAACGGTGGGGTACGGCTGCAGAACGTCACGGCGGGTGGCCCGGCGGCGAACGCCGGCCTGCGCCCGGGCGATGTGCTGACCCGCATCGGCGGGGGCCAGATCGAGGAGCCGGGTGACCTGATCGCACTGGTTCGCAAGTACGCCCCCGGCGCCGGGGTCAGCGTCGAGTACACCCGTGACGGTGCCAAGCACAACGCGCAGGTCGTCCTCGCTGCGGATGGAAAGTAGCGGCCGCCCGGCCCCTCCCGCCGCCCCGGAGCGGGTGCGTACGCTGGCCGTGAGGTAGGGAGGCGCCATGGGGCTGGAAAACATCGGCGGCTGGGAGCTGATCCTGGTCGTCCTGGTCGGCCTGTTCATCTTCGGCCCCGACAAGCTGCCCAAGGCGATCAGCGACGGTGTCCGGATGCTGCGGCAGCTACGGCAGATGGCCCGCAACGCGACCGGTGACCTCAGCCGGGAACTGGGCACCGACATCCAGCTCGAAGACCTCCACCCGAAGACGTTCCTGCGCAAGCACGTGCTCAGCGAGGAGGACGAGGCGGCTCTCCGCAAGCCGCTGCAGGGCATCTACGACGAACTGCGCGGCACCGCCGACGGCGTCCGGGACGACCTCAGTGCGACCGCGAAGGCACTGGACGTGCACCAGCCGGCTCCGGCCGCGCCGCCGGCCCGGGCACAGGTCAGTCGGCACACCTACGACGACGCGACCTGAAATCCCGGCCCGGGCGCTCGGGGCGGCGACGCTGCCACGACCAGACACGAACAGAGCCGCACAAACAGAGCCGCAC
Organism: Planosporangium spinosum; assembly: GCF_049999945.1. Taxonomy (NCBI): domain Bacteria; kingdom Bacillati; phylum Actinomycetota; class Actinomycetes; order Micromonosporales; family Micromonosporaceae; genus Planosporangium; species Planosporangium spinosum. The sequence continues at coordinate 7,529 of NZ_JBLYUB010000010.1, forward strand.
GAACAGAGCCGCACGAACAGCCCGGAGGCCCCGCCGAGAACGGCGGGGCCTCCGGCCTTGCTGTGGCTGCCTTTTCGCCGCCCGCTTACGTCGGCGACCGCCCGCTTACGTCGGCGACCGTGCGTTGACGTCGGCGACCGCGCTTACGTCAGCGGCCGGCGGGGCGCAGGTCGAGGGGCTTGCCCACCAGACTCTCCCGACGGACCGCGAGGCGGTCGGCCACGGCCTTCAACGCCTTGGCCGCCGGCGCCTCAGGGGCGGAGAGGACGATCGGGCGCCCAGCGTCGCCGGCCTCCCGTACCCGGGTGTCCAGCGGGATCTGGCCGAGCAGCGGCACCTGGGCACCGACCAGGCGGGTCAGCGACTCGGCGACGGTCTGGCCGCCGCCGGCGCCGAAGACCTCCATCCGCTCGCCGGACGGCAGCTCCAGCCAGGACATGTTCTCCACCACGCCGACCAGGCGCTGGTGGGTCTGTAGCGAGATCGCACCGGCCCGCTCGGCGACCTCTGCCGCCGCCATCTGCGGCGTGGTGACGACGAGGATCTCCGCGCTCGGCAGCAGCTGGGCCAGCGAGATCGCCACGTCACCGGTACCCGGCGGCAGGTCGAGCAGGAGCACGTCCAGGTCGCCCCAGTACACGTCGGCGAGGAACTGCTGGAGTGCCCGGTGCAGCATCGGGCCGCGCCACACCACAGCGGCGTTGCCGGCGGTGAACATCCCGATGGAGATCACCTTCACGCCGTGCGCCTGCGGCGGCATGATCATTTCTTCGACCTGCGTCGGGCGGGACTCGGTACCGAGCATGCGGGGCACCGAGTGGCCGTAGATGTCGGCGTCCACCACACCGACGGACAGTCCCTTGGCGGCGAGGGCCGCGGCCAGGTTGACCGTGACGCTGGACTTGCCGACGCCACCCTTGCCGCTGGCGACGGCGTACACCCGGGTGCGGGAGCCGGGCTGCGCGAACGGGATGACCGGCTCGGCCGTGCCGCCGCCGCGCAGGGTCGTCTGGAGGTTGCGGCGCTGCTCGTCGCTCATGACGCCGAAATCGATCTCGACGCTGCTCACCCCGGGGACCTGGGCCACCGCCGCCGTGATGTCGGTGCGCAGCTTGTCGCGCAGCGGGCAGCCGGCGACCGTCAGCAGGATCGCGATCTCGGCGACACCGTCGGGGCGTACCATCGCCGATTTGACCATGCCCAGGTCGGTGATCGGACGGCGGATCTCAGGGTCGTTGACGGTCGCGAGGGCGGCCTGGAGCGCGGCCTCGCTGGTGGTGGCGGGGGCAGACATGCCGCCAATGCTACGTCCGGCCACCCGACCAGGATCGGGACCCGGTGGGTGGGGCAGGCCACAGCGGTCCCGGGAGGCCCGGGAGTGCAGGCGGTGATCATGGAACCTCGCCGCCGGTGTCCCCGTCGCTGCCGCAGGGCCCCCGCCGGTCTTCCCGTCGCTGGCCGCCGGGCGCCCGCCGGTCTTCCGTCGCTGGCCGCCGGGCCCCCGGCGATGCCCGGTCGCTGCCGCCGGGTTGGGGCTGGACGCCGGAAGGCGGCCGGTGGGAGCATCGGTGCGGATGACGCCGCGCGCCTAGCCCCTTGAGGCGCGCGGCGCCTGCATCTGCGCGGTCGACCCGTCGTCTGTCGGCGAGTCCTGGTCGGGCTGCCCCGGACCGGGCTGCTCCGGGCCCGCGTCCGGACCGGACGCGACCGGGTCGGCGACCGGGTCGAACGCTTCCGGGTCGGCGACCGGGTCGAACGCTTCCGGGTCGGACGCCAGCGCGGCCATCTCCGGCCGGTCGTGTTCGAGCTCCTCGCCGTACCCGGCCTCCTCCACCGCCTGCCGCGCCACGCGCCGCATGTCCTTGCGCTGCTCCTTGCGCTCGTGCTTGTGCCGACGGTGCGCCGCCTCGTCCAGCTCCTCGACCAGCCGGGTCAGCTCCGAGCGGACGAAGTCGCGGGTGGCCACCTCGCCGAGGGCGATCCGCAGCGCCGCGATCTCCCGCGACAGGTACTCGGTGTCCGCCTTCTGCATCTGCGCCCGCCTGCGGTCCTCGTCCAGCGACAGCCGGTCCCGGTCGGCCTGGCGGTTCTGGGCGAGCAGGATCAGCGGAGCCGCGTACGACGCCTGGGTGCTGAAGAAGAGGTTGAGCAGGATGAACGGGTACGGGTCCCAGCGCAGGCCGAAGATCCCGACCAGGTTCAGGGCGACCCAGACGATCACGAAGATCGTCATGTAGACGATGAACCGGGCGGTACCCATGAACCGGGCGAACGTCTCGGCGAAGCGCCCGAAGGCATCCTTGTCCAGGCGCGGCAGCATGATGCGGCCCGGTTCGCGCGGCTGGTCGAGCCGTCCGGCCCGGCGGGAGTCAGCCACGGTTGCGATCTTCCCTGGTCGGCGCCGACGGGTGGCCGGCGCTCTGGGGCGTTCGCAGTGCCGGGCTCCCGGCGGTGAGGGGTTCGACGTGGTCGCGGTCGCGCCAGTCCGGTGGCAGCAGGTGGTCGAGGACGTCGTCGACGGTGACCGCGCCGACCAGCCGGTCGTTGCTGTCCACCACGGGCATGCAGACCAGGTTGTACGTGGCCATCCGCCGGGTTATCTCCGACAGCGGTGTCGCCGGGTCGAGCGGGTCGATGTCGTTGTCGACCACGCCGCCCAGCAGCGCCGACGGCATCTCCCGCAGCAGCCGCTGGAAGTGCACCACCCCCAGGTACCGGCCGGTCGGCGTCGCGTTCGGCGCCCGCGCGATGAACACCCCGGCGGCGACTGCCGGCGACAGCTGCGGTTCCCGGATCCGGGCCAGCGCCTCGGCCACCGTGGCGTCCGGCGTGAGGATGATCGGTTCGGAGGTCATCAGGCTGCCCGCGGTACCCGGCGTGTAGTCCAGCAACTGGCTGACCTTGGACGCCTCGTCCGGTTCCATCAGGTCCAGCAGCGCCTCCTGGTCCGGCTTGGGTAGCTCGGCGAGCAGGTCGGCGGCGTCGTCGGGGTCCATCTCCTCGAGGACGTCGGCGGCGCGCTCGCGCCCCAGCGCCGCGATGATCTCGACCTGGTCGTGCTCGGGCAGCTCCTCCAGGACGTCGGCGAGGCGCTCGTCGTCCAGGGCCGTGGCGACCTCGACCCGCCGGGCGTCCGAGAGTTCCTGCAGGGCGTTGGCGAGGTCGGCGGGGCGCATGCTGTCGAGGACGGCGAGCAGCCCGGCGGTACCCTGCGAGTCGGCCGCGCCGACCAGGCCGCGCACCTCGTTCCACTCCAGTTGGTGCAGGTGACCGCGGCGGGTCAGCCGGCCGGTCAGCTCCCGGACCGCCACCCGCGCCAGCGACCACTCGCCGGTACGGTCGGCCTCCATGGCGAGGTCGACGACGGTGCTGGGGTGGTCGGTGTCGACGACGGTGACCCGCCGGTCCAGCAGGTCCTCGAGCACCAGCAGCTCACCGGGGCGCTTCTCGAACCGGCGCAGGTTGAGCGTGCCGGTGTTGAGCAGGACCGCGTCGGCCTCGATCGCCGTCACCCGACCGATGGGTACGAAGATGCGCCGGCGCATCGGGATCTCGGCCACCAGCCCCACGACCCGGGGCGGCAGTTGGCCCGGACGTACCCGCACGACGGCATCCCGCACCCGCCCGACCTGGTCGCCGTTCGGGTCGAACATGGGCAGGCCGGCGAGGCGGGCGACGTACACCCTCGTCGCGGTTGTCACGTAATGCAGACTAGTCGCGTTCGATTCTCCGCACGCCGCGTCCGCGCCGCACGGAGCCCGGCGATCGTTCTAGGCTGGCGACCATGACGACGCTGCGGTACGAGGTTGTCGATGTCTTCACCGACCGGCCGTTCGCCGGTAACCCGCTGGCGGTGGTGTACGGCGCGGACGAACTGGCCGGGGCCCAGATGCATGCGCTGGCCCGCGAGTTCAACCTGTCCGAGACGATCTTCGTGCTGCCGGCGGAGGCGGCCGGGGCGACCTACCGGGTGCGGATCTTCACCCCCGGCGGTGAGATCCCCTTCGCCGGGCACCCCAGCGTCGGCGTCGCGGTGACGCTCCAGCGTGCCGGACGGTTCCCGCCCGGCACGGTGATCCAGGAGTGCGGCGCGGGACTGCTGCCGATCGTGGTCGAGTCGACCGGGCGGGCGACGCTGACCGGTGGTACCCCGACCCTCGGCCCCGAACTGGACCCGGATCCGCTGCTGGCGGCCGTCGGGCTCGGGCCGGAGGACTTCGCCGGCCCGGCGCCCCGGGTCGCCGGCTGCGGCCTGGAGTTCCCGTTCCTGTCGGTGGTGCCCGCGGCGGTGGGCAGGGCGGCGTGCGACGCCGCCGCGCTGCGCGCCGCCGGCTTCGGCGACATCGAGGTCTTCTGCTGGGATCCCGGCACGTCGACCGCCCACGCCCGGATGTTCGGGCCCGGCGTCGGCGTACCGGAGGATCCGGCGACCGGCTCCGCCGCGCTGGGCCTCGGTGTCTGGCTGGTCGGGTCCGGGCTGCTGCCCGGCGACGGCACGTCGAGTTACCGGGTGCTCCAGGGCGCGGAGATACACCGCCCCTCCACCCTGGACTGCATGGTCACCGCGGCAGGCGGGGTCGCCACCTCCGCGACGGTCAGCGGCCACGTCGTACCGGTCGCCGCGGGCGAGATCGCCGTGCCCCCGTTCATCGGCTGACCGCCGGCAAGGGCTCCTGGCGGCGTCCCGTCGTCAGGACCTCACGGTGGCGGCGTCCCGTCGTCAGGTGCTCGTGGTGGCGTCCGCCGCTGTCGTGACCGTGGCGCCGCGACGGGCCGCGCCGAGGACGACCACGGCGACGCCGGCGACCAGTACGGCCAGTCCGGGCAGGCTGCGGGCGGCGGGCACCTGGCCCAGCCAGGCCCACGCGAGCAGCGCGGCGCCCGGCACCTCCAGCAGCAGGAGTACCGAGATGGTGGTCGCTGACACCCGGTGCAGGGCGAAGTTGAGCAGCGAGTGGCCGAGCAGTTGGGGGCCCAGGGTCAGGGCGCCGATCGCGAGCCACGCGCCCGGCTCGAAACCGTGCAGGGGCACACCGCCGGCCAGGCAGCCCGCGCCGAGCACGACCGCGCAGGCGGCGTAGCAGATCGTCGTGTACACGGTGGTGCTGGTGTTCGCCCGGGCCCGTTCGCCCAGGGTGGTGTACACCGCCCCGGCGACACCGCCGGCGACCGCGAGCAGGTCTCCGGTGACCGCCGGCCCCGACACGGTGAGGTCGGCGCCGGTCGCGAGCGCCGCGCCGAGGACGGCGACGCCGATACCGGCCCAGGTCATGGCGGCGACCGGTACCCGGCGGGCGGCGGCGATCAGCGCCGCCCACACCGGCTGGGTGCACACCATGGCGGTCGCCGCGGCGGCCGTCGTGAGCTTGGCGCTGGACACGAAGGCCGCGAAGTGCGCGGCGAGCGCGACGCCGGCCAGGACGCACGCCCACCCGGTACGCCGGTCGAGCCCGCGCAGTTCGCCGCGACGCCGGGTGAGCGTCACCGGTGCGAGTGCGCCGACGGCGAGGGCGTTGCGCCAGAATGCGATGGCCAGCGCCGGAGCGGCCGCATACGCGATCAGGGGGGCGGACGACGAGACGGCCAGCACCGCGATGACGAGAGCGGCCGTGGTGGGAGCGCCGAGCGTACGCATGGCAGGTGATGGTGCCATGCGGCGCGGAGCGACCGTGCCTGACCACGGGTGCCTGCCTGGTTACGCTCGTTGCCGTTGGTTCCCTCCGGTAAGGCCTCCGCATGCACCTCGGCTCCGCCCCGCCGCGCGCGGTGGTGTTCGACTTCTTCGGCACCCTCACGACCGCCGTCCGCCGTGGCCCCCGCCACGCGGTGATCGCCCGGCGGCTCGGCTGTGACCCGGAGGCGTTCGCCGCGGAGCTGGACCGGACGTTCTACCTGCGCGCCGCCGGGCGCTACGGCGACCCGGTCGACGGGCTGCGCCGGGTCGCGTACGCCGCCGGGGGACGGCCCACCCTCGCCGAGCTCCGCGACGCCGTGGCGGCGCGCGTGGCGGCGGTGCGCGCGGACACCACGCTGCGCCCGGACGCGGTCGGCGTTCTCGCCCGGCTGCGCCGGCGCGGGGTGCCCGCCGTGCTGGTCAGCGACTGCTGGTACGAGCTGCCGGCGTTCCTGCCCCGGTTGCCGGTGGCGCCGCTGCTGGAGGGCTGCGTGTACTCGGTGCGGGTCGGCCACTGCAAGCCGCACCCCGCCACGTACCTGGAAGCGTGCCGCCAGCTCCGGCTGGACCCGGACGAGTGCCTGTACGTCGGGGACGGCGGCAGCCGCGAGCTGTCCGGTGCGCGCGACGTCGGCATGACGGCGGTCCGGCTGGCGGCTCCCGACCTGGCCGGCCATCTGGTCTTCCGGGGCGATCCGGACTGGCGCGGGCCGGCGGTCGGTTCGCTGACCGAGGTGCTGGAGCTGGTCGAGCGGGTACCGGACGGGTGAGGCCGGGCCACGGCGCCGGCCCCGGTGCGGCCGGGCCACGGCGCCGCCCGGTGCGGCGGTGCCGGCCGCGTGCTGGGCGCCGGCCGCGTGCTGGGCGCCGGCCGCATAATGCAGGGATGGAGCGCGTTCCGCTCATCGACGAGGCGATGAAGAAGGCCGCCGTGGCGTGGCTGACCGTGCCGGAGGTCGGCCCGGCCTATCCGGTGTGGTGCGTGTGGGTCGACGGCGCGCTGTACGTCGTCAGCGGCCCGGGGGAGCAGCCGGCGCCGGGCCTGGCCGAGGCTGGGCAGGTCTGCGTGACGGCGCGCGGCGACCACGGCGGGCGGATCGTGACGTGGCCGGCGGGCGTGTCGCGCCTGACGTTCGGCACGGACGAGTGGGACGCGGTCGCGCCGCAGTTGGCGGCCAAGCGGCTCAACGCCAGCGGTACGACCGACGAGATCGTGACGCGGTGGGCGGCCGAGTGCGTGGTGAGCCGGCTGACGCCGGTGGCCGAGCCCACCGAGGCGGGCCCCACGCTGCCTGCCGCGTCGCTGGCCGCGCCGCCTCCGCCGACCCCGGCGGCCCGGCCGGTCCGGCGCCCGTTCCGGCTGCACAAGGTCCGCAAGCGGTAGGCCTCTCCGCGATCGTGGATACGTGGCGGTGCCGTAGGCCCGCCACGTATCCACGATCACTGAACTAGAGGCCGACGGCCTGCGCGCTCGCCTCCCACAGCCGCGCGGCGAGCCGCGGGTCGTCCGCACCGGCGACGGCCCGGCGCAGCCGCCGCTTGGCGTAGTACCCGCCGGGGGTGATCTCCTCGGCCGGCGCGGTGGCGAGCCAGACGAGCGTGTCGGCGCCGGCTTCAGGGGTGACCAGGAACGGCGCCGCCCTGTAGAAGAGGTTCAGCCACGTGCTGCCCGCGCCGAACCGGCTCCGGACGACGCCCGGGTGGTACGACGTGGACAGCACGTCCGGCCAGCGCCGCGCCGCCTCGGCGGCGAAGAGGATGTTGGCCGCCTTGCTCGCGCCGTACGCCCGCCAGGCGCTGTACCGATCGGGGCGGCCCACCAGGTCGTCGGGGTCCGGAGGGCCGCTGCGGTGCGCGTCGGACGCGGTGTTCACCACGCGGCCGCCGCGCAACCGGTCCCGCAGCAGGTTGGTGAGCAGGAACGGCGCCAGGTGGTTAGCCTGGATCGTGGCCTCGAAGCCGTCGGGTGTGGTCGCGTACGAGTGGACCAGACCGCCCGCGTTGTTGGCCAGCACGTCGATCGTGGGATAGCGGTCGGCGAGGTGCGATGCGAGTGTCCGGACGTCGTCGAGCCGGTTGAAGTCGGCCTGGACACTGTCGGGTGCCCGGCCGCCGGCCGCGCGTACCCGGTCCACCGCCTCCGCGAGCCGGCCCGGGTCCCGCCCGACCACGACGACCCGCGCGCCACCGCGTGCGAACGCCTCCGCGGCGGCGAGGCCGACGCCGGAACTCGCACCGGTCACCACGACCGTGAGATCTTCCACAGCTCTGTTCTCCCCGATCACACGGCACGATTACGGTTGAGTAACCAACTTACCGATCCTTAAGGAGCCGTTCGATATGGGCGCTCTCGGACGACCCCGCCGGTCGTGCCTCGCCGTTCCGGGTTCGAGCGTAAAGATGCTCGGCAAGGCGCAGGGCCTCCCGGCCGATCAGGTCTTCCTCGACCTCGAGGATGCCGTGGCTCCGCTGGCCAAGCCGGATGCCCGCAAGAACATCGTGGCCGCCCTCAACGAGGGCGACTGGAACGGCAAGGTACGGGTGGTGCGCGTCAACGATCTCACCACACCGTGGACGTACCGCGATGTGATCGAGGTCGTGGAGGGCGCCGGCGCCAACCTCGACGCGATCATGCTGCCGAAGGTGCAGACGGCCGCGCAGGTGCAGTGGCTGGACCTCACGCTCACCCAGATCGAGAAGACGATGGGGCTGCCGGTCGGCGGCATCGGTATCGAGGCGCAGATCGAGAACGCCGCCGGTCTGGTCAACGTCGACGCGATCGCCGCGGCGTCGCCCCGCGTCGAGACCATCATCTTCGGCCCCGCCGACTTCATGGCGTCCATCAACATGAAGTCCCTGGTGGTCGGCCAGCTCATCCCGGGGTACCCGGCCGATCCGTACCACTACATCCTCATGCGCATCCTGATGGCCGCCCGGATGCACGACCTGCAGGCCATCGACGGGCCGTTCCTGCAGATCCGCGACATCGAGGCGTTCACCGAGGTTGCCAAGCGCAGCGCGGCGCTCGGCTTCGACGGCAAGTGGGTGCTGCACCCGGGCCAGATCGACGCCGCCAACGAGGTGTACTCGCCGTCCCAGGCCGACTACGACCACGCCGAGCTGATCCTGGACGCGTACGAGTACTACACCTCCGAGGCCGGCGGCAAGCTCGGCGCCGTGATGCTCGGTGACGAGATGATCGACGAGGCCTCGCGCAAGATGGCGCTCGTGGTGGCCGGCAAGGGACGGGCCGCGGGCATGTCGCGGACCAGCATGTTCACCCCGCCCGACAAGAGCTGACCCGCTCCGTGGGAGAACCGGCCGGCCGTCCCCGGACGGTCCGGCCGGTTCGCTCAGTAGTTCATCGTGGTGTCGCTGTTGACCGCCAGGATGATCATCACGATCATGAAGCCGATGTAGAGCAGGCCCAGGCCGGTGATGATCCAGCCGACGATGATGCCGGTCAGGGCCATGCCGGCGCCGCCCTCGCCGCGCTCGCGGATCTGCTTACGGGCGACATGTCCCATGATCGCGCCTACCGGCGCGGTGATGCCGCAGCCCAGGCCGACCAGCGACAGGATCATCGACACCATCGCCAGGGTGTTGGTGGGCGGAGCCGCCGGTACCGGAGCGCCGTAGCCGTAGCCGTAGCCGTACGCGGGCTGGGCGGGGTAGCCGGCCGGGCTGCCCGGTGCGGCGTATCCCGGGGTGGTGGCGTACGGATCGGTGTAGCCCGGTGCGCCCGTGGTGGCGGCGTACGGGTCGGCGTAGGGCTGTTGGCCCGGCTGCTGCTGGTCCGGTTGCGACTGCTGCTGCGGCGGGTATGGTTGCTGCTCGGCCGGCGGCCAGGGCGGGTTCTGCCAACTCTCCGGCTGCTGCGGCGGCTGTGTCATGTGGTTGCTCCGTATGCTCACGAGGCGCGGCATGCGGCCGCGACCCACCGTCCTTCGACGCCGGGCTTCGCCAGGGTAGCGGCCGGTGCCCGTTCCGACTGTCCCCCGGTTCGGCTCATCCTCTGCGCGCAACATTCGCGTTGTCGTTGCCCCGCACCTCCGTAACGGGCAGGATCGCTGGCATGGCACCTGATTCGCGACGCGATGTCGCGGCCGGCGCGAAGAGCGGCCGGCGCGACGTCAGCCGGCCAGGCCAGGCCCGGCGTACCCTCCGGGCGGTCCCCAACGGCGAGCAGCCCGAGGACGTACCGGCCGTGACCGAGCAGTCCGCCCCGTTGGCGACCGACCGGCTTGACGGCAAGGTGGCGCTGGTCACCGGCGCCGGCAGCCCGGACGGTATCGGTTACGCGACGGCCCGCCGGCTGCGCGCGCTCGGCGCCACCGTCGCGATCGTGTCCACCACCCGGCGCATCCATGAGCGGGCGGGCGAGCTGGGCGTCACCGGCTTCGTCGCCGACCTGACCGTGGAGGCGGAGGTGGGTGCGCTCGCCGACGCGATCGGCGACCAGTTGGGCGCCGTCGACATCGTCGTCAACAACGCCGGCCTGGCCAGCAAGGCCAGCCCCGAGGTGCTGCGGCCGGTCGCCCAGTTGACCTACGACGAGTGGCGCGCCGAGATCGACCGCAACCTCAGCACGGCGTTCCTGGTCAGCCGTGCTTTCGTCGGCGGGATGGCCGAGCACGGCTGGGGGCGCATCGTCAACCTGGCCGCCACCGCCGGGCCGGTGAACGCGCTGCCGGCCGAGGCCGGGTACGCGGCGGCCAAGGCCGGTGTGGTCGGCCTGACCCGGGCGCTCGCCATGGAACTGGTGGCCGACGGCATCACCGTCAACGCGGTGGCGCCCGGCATCATCCACACCGGCGCGTCCACCCTCGTGGAGCTCAAGCAGGGGTACGGCACCCCGATGGGGCGTCCCGGCACCCCCGACGAGGTGGCCGCCACGATCGCGTTCCTGTGCTCACCGTCGGCGTCGTACATCACCGGCCAGATGCTCATCGTCGACGGCGGCAACAGCGTGCAGGAGGCGCAATACCGGTAGCTACCGGGAGCCGTTGGCGTGCGGGATGACGTTGAGGGCGCCGCAGCACAGGCACACGCTCAGCGCGAGCCAGAGGTACCCGAGGACGAGCCCGGCGGTGGCCAGCCCGCTGCCGCCCTCGCCGGTACGCGCGATCTGGCGCTTCCCGACGTGGCCGAAGATGATCGCCAGCGGCCAGAACACGAACGCGAAGACCAGGGACAGGATCGCCATCGCGTTGGTGGGGCGGGGCGCCGGTGGTACGGGCTGGTGTGCGCCGGCGACGTCGTACCCCACCGGGGCGTATGCCGACGGCGGGTAACCGGGGTCGCCGTATCCGGGGACGCCGTACCCGGCGGCGGACACGATCGGCGCACCGTACGGGTCGATCAGCGTGGGCGGCTCGACCGGACCGCCCAGGGGCTGCGTGGGCTCATCGCCGTGGGGCTGCGTGGGCTCATCGCCGTACGTCGACGTCACCGGTCAACCGTAGCCGTCAGGCGCATCATTGCGGGTGGCGGGATTTCCGGTGACGGTATTCACAGCATCAGCGGTCGCAGGTGACCTGTCAGTAACTTAATCTGCGTTCAACAGTGCGGCAGCGCGTGCCGTCGCGTCGTCCACCGGCAGCGCCGTCTCCGCGCATTGCGCCTTCACCCCATAGCGCCCTGGAGGGTCACCATGGCACGCCTCGCCCAGACGCCCGGCCTGACCGACGTCCAGCAGTCGATCCTGGAAACCGTCCGGGAGTTCGTGGACAAGGAGATCATCCCGCACGCGCAGCACCTGGAGCACGCCGACGAGTACCCCGAGGACATCGTCGCCGGGATGCGGGAGATGGGACTGTTCGGCATCACGATCGACGAGGAGTACGGCGGGCTGGGGGAGTCCCTGCTGACCTACGCCCTCGTCGTCGAGGAGCTGTCGCGCGGCTGGATGTCGATCTCCGGCATCATCAACACCCACTTCATCGTCGCGTACCTGATCTCGCACCATGGTTCACCGGAGCAGAAGCGGTACTTCCTGCCGAAGATGGCCGAGGGTGCCGTCCGGGGCGCCTTCTCGATGTCGGAGCCGGGCTGCGGCTCGGACGTCTCGGCGATCCGTACCAAGGCGGTCCGTGACGGTGACCGGTTCACCATCGACGGCCAGAAGATGTGGCTGACCAACGGCGGGCAGTCGTCGGTGGTCGCGACCCTGGTCAAGACGGACCTCGGTGCCGAGACCGTGTACGGGAACATGACGACCTTCCTGCTGGAGAAGGAGCCCGGCTTCGGCGAGACCGCGCCCGGGCTGACCATCCCCGGCAAGATCGAGAAGATGGGGTACAAGGGCGTCGAGACGACCGAGATGGTCCTCGACGGTCACGTCGTACCGGCGACCGCCGTCCTCGGCGGTGTCGACGCCGGCCTCGGCCGCGGCTTCTACCAGATGATGGACGGTATCGAGGTTGGCCGGGTCAACGTCGCCGCCCGTGCCTGCGGCATCTCCATCCGCGCCTTCGAACTGGCCGTCGCGTACGCCCAGCAGCGGCAGACCTTCGGCAAGCCGCTCGCCGGCCACCAGGCGATCGCGTTCAAGCTCGCCGAGATGGGTACCAAGATCGAGGCGGCGCACGCCCTGATGGTCAACGCCGCCCGACTGAAGGACGCCGGCAAGCGCAACGACGTCGAGGCCGGTATGGCGAAGCTACTGGCCAGCGAGTACTGCGCTGAGGTGGTGCAGGAGGCGTTCCGCATCCACGGCGGCTACGGCTACTCCAAGGAGTACGAGATCGAGCGGCTGATGCGCGAGGCGCCGTTCCTGCTCATCGGCGAGGGTACGTCCGAGATCCAGAAGACCATCATCTCGCGGGGCCTGCTCAAGGAGTACAGGCAGCGCTGACGCCCGTGTCGGTACGGTCGGCACCGCTTCGGGGAGTCCGGTGGCCCCGGACCCCGGAAAGCGGTGCCGACCGGCACGCTCAGGCCGGTTCGATGTTGCGGGTGAGGCTGGCGTGCGCGCGGACCACCGCGATGCACTGGTCTTCGACGTAGTCGATGCCCGCTTCCTCGGCGATCTCGCGGGCCTCGGGCGACGTGATGCCCTGCTGCAGCCACACCGCCTTGGCGCCGATCGCGATGGCCTGCCGCACGACCTCGGCGGCCTCCGCGCTCGGGCGGAAGACGTTGACCAGGTCCACCGGTTCGGGGATCTCGGCCAGCACCGGGTAGGCGCGCTGCTCCCAGATCTCATCCACGTACGGGTTGACCGGGATGACCCGCCAACCGTGGCGCAGCATCTGCGCCGGCACCTCATGTGCCGGCTTGTCGGGGTCACGGGAGGCGCCGACCACCGCGATGGTGACCGACTCTCCGAGAATCTGCCGTGCGGTCCTCACCTGCGAAAGGTTAGCTCGGTTCGGCCGACTCTGCCGACAATCCACTGTGGACGTGTTGGTGGCGGGCCGGGTGGCCGTCCGACCGCTCGGCCACCGACCGCTCCTGTTCGGTCGCGAGGAGTTCCCGCACCCGCTCCTGCTCGTCCGCGCCGCCGATAGCCGCCCGCCGTTCCGGATGGGCGACGTAGTAGTCGATCACGTTCATCAGGTGGAGCAGATTCACCCCGGTCGTCACCTCCGGCCACGACCACCTCCACCGGCGGCCCTTCACCCCGAGGTCGAGAGCGCTCCGCGCCCCGGCCGCCCGTACCACCGTCGACCCGACGGCGTCCCAGGCGACGGTCCGGCGTACCGGGTAGCCACGCACGACACCGTCCGCGGTCAGGGCGACGGTCGGCGCCCCCGTCGCGAACCGAACCGCCACGACGAGCGCGGCGGCCACGACCAGCCCGACGGCGACCAGCGCCCACCAGGTGCTGACCAGCAGCACCGCCACCACGACCCCGTACGTGAGGAAGCCGCCCAGCCGCGGACACGTCACCCGGTGGACCGGCGGCGCGGCGAACGCGGGACGGCCACCCAGCCGGGTCACCGCCAGCGCGGCGGGCGGCGGGACGCCCCGCCCTGCCGCGCGCAGACTGCCCAGGAACGCCAGCCCGAAGAACGGCCACGCCAGCACGAGCCCGTACCGGCGCACCGCGTCCGGGCCGCCGGCGGCGTAGACCCCGGCGGCCGCGACGAGCGCGGCGACGAACGGGCCGAAGAGCCAAGCCAGCTCACTCCGGGTCGGGCGCGGCATCGCAGTCGGCGGCATGGGCCGAGAATAGGCGGACGCCACTACAGCAGGGTCAACTGCTCAGCTTCCGGACCGCCGCCGGCCGGACCGCCGCCGGCCGGGCCGCCGCCGACGGGGCCGGCACCCCGGGCGCCGGCCCCGAGCACCCGCACCTCCTGCGGGCTGGCCAGCACCTGCCGGGCGGTGTTGGTGCCACCGGAGCGCAGTCCGTACCGGCGCGCCGCCTGCCGCACCCGGGCCGTCAGCTCCCGCTGGTACCCCTGGCCGAGGTACGCGCCGTCGCGGTACCACTCGCGGTAACGCGGCAACAGGTCCGGCCGCTCCCGGGCGAGCCAGGCCAGGTACCACTCCCGCGCGCCGGGCCGCAGATGCAGCCCCAGCGGCACCACGCTGGCGGCACCCGCGGCCGCGATCGCGTCCACCGTCTCGTCGATGGACTCCGCGGTATCGGAGATGCCCGGCAGGATCGGCGCCATCAGCACCCCGACCGCGAAACCCTCGTCGGACAGCCGCCGCACCACGTCCAGGCGGCGACGGGGGCTCGGGGCGCCCGGCTCGACCGAGCGCCACAGCGCCTCGTCGACGAAGCCGACCGACATGGACAGTCCGACCCCGGTGACCTCGGCGGCCTGCTTTAGCAGGTCGAGGTCGCGCAGAATCAGGGTGCCCTTGGTGAGGATCGAGAACGGGTTGGCGAAGTCGCGCAGCGCGGCGAGGATGTCGCGCATCAGCCGGTACCGACCCTCGGCCCGCTGGTAACAGTCCACGTTGCTGCCCATCGCGATCTGCTCGCCCCGCCAGCGCGGTGATGCCAGTTCCCTGCGCAGCAGCTCACCGGCGTTCACCTTCACCACGACCCGGGTGTCGAAGTCGTGACCGGCATCGAGGTCCAGGTACGTGTGCGTGTGACGGGCGAAGCAGTTGTGGCTGACCACCCCGTTGGCGATGAAGTCTCCGGTGCCGGTCGTGATGTCGTAGAGCGGGAGATCGAGCTCGAGTGACTCGATCGACACGACCCCGAGCTTCGCCTTGCTCTTGATGGCCGTGCCGTCGATCGTGCGCTTACGGGTGATCGCCGGATCGACGCTGTGGAAGAAGCGGAGGTGCTCGGACAGTCCACCACGGACCCGGACGTGACACAGACCATTCGCGTGGTTGGTCCGTTCCAGAACCGGATCGAAGCCGAAGTGCCGCAGGCAGCCGAGGGTCCACCGGAGCATGTCGGGATCAGTGTCCGTGATGCGCAGGACGCGTCCGCTGTTCCCACCTTCCGCGTCGAAGATGCCGGCCAGGAACCCGAGGCGCCAGTCGTCGTCCGGCTGCTCCGGCCAGCGGATCAGCTTGCGGAGCGTGGCGACCGCCGGTTGGCCCGATGCCCGGATCGCCGAAGCGTCCTGCCTGCTCCCGGTCGCCTGCTGGAAGACGAACTCCGCGGTGGGAACGTGGAAGTCGGCGAGGTAGTCACGTGCCCGGTCCAGCGCCTCCCGGTCGAGGGCCAGCCGGAAGCGGTGGACTCTCTCCTCCGCGTAGGTGTACGGCCCGACGTGGCCAGCTCCGCGGATCATGCCGCACAGGTAGCCCCGCCGGTACTCCGGCGAGTCCTTCGGTGGCGGGGCGAACTGCCCCGTACCCATCAGCTTGTTGCCGGTCGTCAGGTGCGGCCGGCGCGCCGCGCCCTGGTGCCCACCGGTCACGAACGTCCAACCCCGCTCGGTCAGGAACCGGTGGTCGCCGCTCGTGACGAGTCGCGTGCCGTCCTCCAACGTCAGCCGGTACGCCGGCTTGACCGTCGACCAGTGGGCCAGGACCTCGGTCGGCACGTAGCGGCGGTAGTCGCCCTCCTGGACCGTGCCGTAGATCCGGTCGCCCACCTTGAGGTCCGCGATCGGCTTCGTGCGGCCGTCCGCCATCAGGACGGGGGTGTCGCCGGTCAGGCAGTAGGCACACGCATGACTGCATCCCCGGTACGGGTTGAGCGTCCACTCGAACGGAACCCGGGAGGTGCCCGGCACCCGGTTGATGATGGACTTCGCGCGCACCTCGTAGAAGGTCATGCCGCGGAACTCGGGTGTGTCGAACGTGCGCGCGACGGCCCCGGCGATCGGGATGGGCAGGGCGGGCTCGCCGTCGGGGGCGGTGCCGTTGCTGCCGCCTCCGGCAGCGGTGCCGTCCGCGCCCTTGCCGCTCGTGCCGTTGATCGAAAGGTTCTCCCAGCGCACCCGCCTATTCGAACACTAGTTCGACCGGCTGTCCAGCGGGCGCGCCGGGACGTGGGGTGGTGCGGTGACGTGGGGTGGTGTGGTCAGGACGCGTTCGCGGCGACCTGGCGGCGTACCTCGTCCATGTCGAGGGCGCGGATCTGGCTGATGAGCGACTCCAGTGCGCTCTCCGGCAGGGCGCCCGGCTGCGCGAACACCATGATTCCGTCGCGGATCGCCATCACGGTCGGGATCGAGCGGATCTCGAACTCGCTCGCGAGCAGCTGCTCGGCTTCGGTGTCGACCTTCGCGAAGGTGATGTCGGGGTGGTTCTCCGAGGCGCGCTCGTAGACGGGCGCGAACGCGCGGCAGGGTCCACACCAGCCGGCCCAGAAGTCGACGAGCACGATTCCCTCGCCGGAAACGGTCTCCGCGAAGTTCTCAGCGGTGAGCGCTACTGTCGCCATTGTCTCGTCTCCGATCTGCATCCTGCGGGTACTCCGTCTGCAACGACCGGCCGGTCGCCGCGATTCCAGTCCACAGCGTGCGGATTGTCACCTCAGGCGTACCCCCCACCGACCGGCTAAACCACCGCACAATTGATCCATGCGAGCGACGTTCGTCTACGACGGTGACTGCGCCTTCTGTTCGACGTGTGCGCGCTTCATCGAGCGGCGTATCCACACGCCCGCGTTCGTCGCGGCCTGGCAGCGGCTCGATCTGGCCGCGCTCGGGCTGAGCGACGAGCGGTGCGCCGATGCCGTGCAGTGGGTCGGCGCCGACGGCGAGGTCGCGGCCGGGCCGTCGGCCATCGCCCGCCTGCTGCGGCAGGCCGGCGGGGTCAGCGGTCGCCTGGTGTGGCGGCCGGCCGGTGCGGTGCTCGGCACCCGGCCCGCGCTCGCGGTGGCCTGGCCGGTGTACCGATGGGTGGCCCGCAACCGGCATCGTCTGCCCGGCGGGACCGCGGCGTGTGCGCTGCCCCGTACGCCCGTGCCGGCGTCGCCTCCGTCGGTCTAGAGACCCCGTCGGTCTACGAGACTCCGTCGGTCTAGGAGACCGGGGCGGCGTCCGGCTGGTTTGTCCCGCGGTCCGTGGGGGGTTGGCGGGGTACGGGGGAGTCGCGGTCCCGGCGTCGGCCCAGGCGTTCGAGCGGCAGGAAGCTGGCCAGGGCCACCTGCTGCGGGATGAACGAGATGGTGACCGTTGCGAACACGGCCAGGTGGAATGCGTAGAAGAAGGTGACCACGACGGCCCGCCGTCGCCGCGGTACGGCGAACACCAGTGGGCTGCCCAGTTCGAACGCCATGATGCCGAACTGGGCGGCGACCAGCAGCCAGGGCAGCCCGGTGAGCGCCCGGCCCAGTTCGGTACCGCGGCGCAGCAGCGCCCAGTTCAGTGTGGCTCCGGTGACCCATCCAGGCCCGCCGAAGCGCAGTTTGGCCCAGGCTGCCAGGAAGTACGTGGCGACCGCCGCGAGTTGGGTCATGCGCAGCGCCCAGCCGCCGCGTTCGGTGTACCCGGTGTCGCGGTGCCGGGCCGGTCCGGCGGTCGGCAGTACGGCGAGCGCGACCAGCAGCGCGAACCGGTCGTGGTCGACCTTGCCGTAGCTCATCGCCACGACCATCCACTCGGTGTACAGGGCGAAGACGGTCCAGCCCAGCAGGCGCGGCGCTCGGCCGCTGGCCGCCGCGACCGCGGCGGGCAGGAGCAGCCAGTACACCGTGTCGACCAGTGGGCCGGTGGGAGTGGGTAGGTGCAGCAGCCGCCCCAGTAGCAGCGGGCGGTAGAACTCGCCGGGCACCTGGCCGTGGTGGCGTACCCACGGGGTGAAGACGACGAGATCGGCCGCGATGAACAGGTACACGAGGGTGCGCAGCCAGGCGACCCGGGCGCGGGGTACCGGTTCGGTCAGCCAACCGGTCACGGCCGCCACACCACGGTCGTGTCGTCCCAGGAGTGCCCGGTCGGCCGGCCGTCGCGTACCTCGTGCCAGCGCACCACGACACTGATCCGCACCAGTGGTGCGGCGCCCGGGTTGCGTCGCTGGTACGCCCGGGCCACGGTGGACAGCCGGGACGGGTTCGCGGCGAATCGGTCGAGCTGGCCTTCGATCTCGGCGCGGCGGATGCCGGTGTCGGTCTCGGTCAGCGTCCGTCGGTTGCCGGCCGTGTCGATCGCCTCGATCCGGGTATCGGCGACCGGGGCGTCGGGGTTGTCGGCGCTGGCGTACATCCGGAAGGGGCCGAAGGGGAAGTCGTCGTCGCTGCCCGCGACCGTGCCGGCCAGCAGCAGCCCCGCGACGGTCAGCGTGGCCACCATCCGCCACCGGCGGCCACGCTGGGTAAGAGAATCGGTGGGCGTCATTTCACTTACAGCCCGTAGTGAGTTTTTGTGCACTTCTCGTAACCGACCCTCCGTGGCCTGCGCGGTAATGTCGAGATAAAACTTCACGATTTGGTAACTGTGATCCGCGTCTCTATACGTAGCGTTGCGACACCGGGCAGGATTCTCCGCAACAGAGCGTGGGCGGCGGGTGCCGGGGAGGGCCCCGCCGTTCATTGCATTCTGTGGTCGACGTCTCCGTATCCGGTGTGGTTACCAGCGGGTAATGTCAGCTCCGGACGAGGGGAAGGGGTCGCGATGCAGTTCGGTCGGTACTTCGAGGAATTCGAGGTCGGCGCGGTTTACCGGCATTGGCCCGGTAAAACGGTCACCGAGTACGACGACCACCTTTTCTGCCTGCTGACGATGAACCACCACCCGCTGCACATGGACGCTCACTATGCCGAGACGTCCACGCATTTCAAGCGCAACGTGGTCGTCGGCAACTACATCTACTCGATTCTGCTCGGCATGTCCGTGCCCGACGTGTCCGGCAAGGCGATCGCCAACCTGGAGGTCGAGTCGTTGCGCCATGTCGCGCCGACCTTCCACGGCGACACGATCTACGGCGAGACGACCGTGCTCGACAAGCGGGAGTCGGAGTCGAAGCCCGACCGTGGCGTGGTCAGCGTGGAGACCCGCGGCTACAAGCAGGACGGCACCCTGGTCTGCGTGTTCCGCCGCCGGGTGATGGTGCCCAAGAAGGAGTTCGCGGGGCCGGAGCAGCCCAGCTTCCCGGAGCCCAAGGCCACCTCCTGACGCCTGCGCGCCGGTGACGTGATCGCCGTACCCGGGTGCCCCGACCGCCGCGTCCGGGTGCCCCGACCGCCGCGTCCTGTCGGCCGCCGGGGCCGCCGGCCCGCGGTGCCGGGCTGCGACGATCATGCTCGCCGGCGCGCCTATGCTGAGCGCGGGAGGGTCGTCATGCCGCACCATCCACCAGGCCGGTCAACCGTCGCGCTGTCGTTTCCGCGGGCGGAGTGGGATCTCCTGGTTCGGTTACCCGGTCGGGTACTGATCGCCGCCACGCTGGTCGCGCGGGACCGACCCACGCACACCGTCGCCGAGAACCTTGCCGGCGTCGAGGCGATCGCGGCCGGCCGGACCGCGCCCGGCCACCTGCTGCACGACGTGGTGGCGGCGATCTACGCCGAGCAGGTCGACGACATCGACCCGGCGGAGTTCGCCGACCCGCGGTCGGGCATCGCCCGCGTGCTCGCCGACTGCCGCACCGCCGTCCGGATCCTCGAACGGCGCGGTGCCACCGGGGACGCCGCCGCCTACCGGGACTGGCTGGTCGACATCGCCGCCGCGGTCTGTTCCGCGGCGCGGGTGCGCGGCCGCGCCGCGCCGGCCGAGCAGCGCTTCCTCGCCGACCTGGCGCTGGCGTTGATCGTCTGAACCCGTACCTTTGCCGTCGTGAGTGAAACCGTGGAGGTCGAGCCCGCGGTCGGCGTCGGCCCGTGGGTGGGGCCGTGGCCGGTCGAGCCGCACTACGATCCGGAACTGCTGGCGGCCGGTGACCGCCGCAACGTCGTCGACCGGTACCGCTACTGGCGGGTCGACGCGATCATCGCCGACCTCGACACCCACCGCCACGACTTCCACGTGGCGATCGAGAACTGGCAGCACGACCTGAACATCGGCACGGTCGTACGCAACGCGAACGCGTTCCTGGCCGCGGCGGTGCACATCGTCGGCCGGCGCCGCTGGAACCGGCGCGGCGCGATGGTGACCGACCGGTACCAGCACGTGCGCTACCACGAGACGATCAGGGACCTGCTGGCCTGGGCGCACAGCGAGGACCTGACGGTCGTCGGGATCGACAACCTGCCCGGGGCGTCACCGCTGGAGTCGGTCGTCCTGCCCCGCCGGTGCGTGCTGCTCTTCGGCCAGGAGGGCCCGGGACTGTCCGACGCCGCCCGGGCCGCCTGCGACCGGGTGTACTCGATCGCCCAGTACGGCTCGACGCGCTCGATCAACGCCGGCGTGGCCAGCGGGATCGCTATGCACGCGTGGATCCGCGCCCATGCCGGTCCGCCGCGGTGACGCCGGTGTACCGCGCCGGGGATCAGCTACTGGGGCAAACCGTACGAGACACCTTCGTGTCGTCGGCTTGACTGCCCGGTGACCGCGACGCACCGTAGTCACTATGGGTGTGGCGGTGAGCTGTCCCAGGTGCGGCGGTCGGGTCCGGCCGCCCGACCTGATGAACAGTGCCTGGCGGTGTGACATCGACGGTCCGGTACTGCCGTTCCACGTTGCCGAGCACATCAACGCCGAGATCGTCGAGACCGCCGTCGCCAAGGTGGCGGCGGGCGGTGCGCCGACGCCCACGCCGCTGTGGGCCCTGTGGCCACTGCCGTCCGGCTGGACGGTGACCGGCGTCGGCTGGGCCGGCGACTGCCGCTCCGGGGTGCGCGCCACCGCCCTCGCCTGTAGCGGCCCGGCTCCGGTCGACCGCGGCCCGGCCGACCTCCTCCTGGTGGCCGAGGAGCCCGGCGTCGGGCTCGGCGCGCGGTTCGCCGGCATCCCGGGCCCCGATCCGGGCCCGTACCTCGAGGGCGTGTTCGACGGCTCGCCGCCGCACGCGAAGGTGCGGGCCGCCGGGTGGCCGACCGCGCTGTGGTCGGTGAAATCCGCCGACGACCGCTCGGCGTACGTCGGCGAGGCCAAGGGCATGTGGTTGTACGCGGTCGCGTGGCCGGCCTCCGCCGGGTACCTGGTGGCGGAGGATTTGTCACTCTGTGACCTGGTGGAGTTACTCCCGAGTGAACTTGTTTTTGGGGCCCCGTCGCCCTATCTCCACGGTTCCGCATAGCTCGGCATAGGCGTACACCACTAGGATCGGGGTAGCCGGACGGATGAGTGAACATTCACCCTGAGGCGCCCTGTTGATACGGTGAGTTGGCCGCGGCACGACACCGAGGCCGTGGGGAGGGAAGGCCGAGATGGTCAAGAAGGTCCTCACCTGGGCTTCCGTTGCATTCTTGGTGTTCTTCATTGCTTATCGCCCGGCTTCCGCCGCCCAGGTGGTGAAGTCCCTCGGCAGCGGCATCGTCGACATCGGATCGGGCTTCGGTGACTTCTTCACGAGGCTCGTCAGCTGACGATGACGACGCCGGAGCCGCCCGACGGGGACGAGCCCTCCCGTCGCTGGCAAGACCAGGACACCGAGCAGTTCTCCCGGCCACCGGTGGACGAGCCGGCGGAGGCGCGCGCCGGCGGATACGGTGGCGTCGGGGCGGGCGGCGCCTACTACGTCGTCGACGAGCCACTCCCACTCACTGAGGAGGAGTTGGCCGGCCTGCGGGGCGAGCCGGTCGCTCCGCCGGTGCTGACCACCCGACGGGTCATGCCGCTGGAGGACGAGCCGAGCGGGGTGGTCCAGCGGTACCTGTTCCCCACCGAGAAGTTCCGTGGCGAGTGGAAGCGCCACTGGGTCCAGCTCGGTAAGGAGATCGCCATCGGCCTCGTGGTGACGATCGTCATGGGGTACGCGACCGGGTTCATGGCCAAGCACAACATCCCCAGCGGCGTCACCATCGTCATCCTGCTCTGGCTCTTCGTGATGGTCTGGCTCGGCTGGCGCGTCGGCGACTGGTGGTTCGACCGGTTCATCCTCACCAACAAGCGGGTCATGGTCGTCAGTGGCATCGTCACCCGCAACGTGGCGATGATGCCCCTGACGCGGGTCACCGACATGAAGTACGTGCAGTCGCCCCTGGGCCGGCTCCTCAACTACGGCAGCTTCGAACTGGAGTCCGCCGGCCAGGAACAGGCCCTGCGCAAGGTCGCGAACCTTCCCAACCCCAATGAGCTGTACTTGCGCATCGTCGAGGAGATGTACGAGCCGGAGGCGGTGGAGGCCCGGTTGGGCCGCGCCACCGAGGGCGAGTACGGCGAGGACGACGGCACCTGACGGGCCGACCGACAGGCCGGCACCGACACGGCATGCGAATCTGTCCATTCCCGCTGACAACCTTTCCGGTACCCCAGCGCGTTGTGTGGGTACATCGGAGGAAGGAGTCGGCGTGGCGCCACCGGCCAGCGACCTGGACGTGGAGTTCCGCGAGTTCGTCGCGGCCCGCTCCACGGCCCTTCTGCGCACCGCTTACCTGCTGTCGGGGGACTGGGGTGCCGCGGAGGACCTGCTCCAGGTCGCCCTGACCAAGACCTATCTCGCCTGGCGTCGGCTCGGTCACATCGAAGCGGTCGAGCCGTACACGCGCCGGGTGCTGGTCACCACCGCCACCAGCTGGTGGCGGCGCCGGTGGCACGGCGAGCGCCCCACGGAGGTGCTGCCGGAGCGTGCGGAGCCGGACGGCCTGGACGCGCGGCTCGAACGGGACGCGCTGTGGGCGCAGGTGAAGGAACTGCCGGCCCGTCAGCGGGCCGTGCTGGTGCTGCGCTTCTACGAAGATCTTTCCGAAGTGGATACCGCCACGCTGCTCGGCGTGTCGGTCGGCACGGTCAAGAGCCAGTGCTCCCGTGCCCTCGCCACGCTCCGCAAGCGCATGGGCGAGCAGGGCATCGAACCGGCGGCGGGCCCGGAGCGCGCCGCGCCGCGAATGGAGGGGACACTCCGGTGACCATGCTTGAGGACGAGCTGCGCGCCACCTTCTCCGGCCGGGTGGCCGAGGTGCCGCCTGTCCGCGACCGGGCCGGTACGGCCATCGCCCGGGGTCGCGCCGTGCGGCGGCGACACCGGATCACCGCCGGTGCGGCCGCCGTCGTCGCGGTCGCGGTGGTGCTCTCCGGCGCCTGGTTCGGCGGTTGGCGGGCGGGCGGGCAGTCGGAGCAGCGGGCCCGGCTGGCCGCCCCGGGGGTACCGACCGGCTCGGCCCGCCCCTCCCACCAGATCCGCCTGGACCTGGTGGTGGGCGGTGAGCTGCGCCCGGCGGGCGGCGCGCCGATCCGGCTGCCCGGCACGGGCGACGTGTACGACGCGGTCCGGACGGACGAAGGCTGGCTGGTGGTACGCGGCGCCAAGGCCACCCACCAGCTGTGGCAGGTCAGCGGCAAGGGGCAGGCGGCCCTGCTGATCGACGCCCTGCCGACGAACTTCGTGATCGCCGACGACGGGCGGTCGATCGCGTACCAGCAGGGGAACACGGTGACCGTGCAGACGATCGGCAACGGCACGGCGTCCCTCAAGGCGTCCTTCCAGGTGCCCGGCACCGACGGGTCCCAGGGGCGTACCGGTGCCGAACTGGTGGGCTGGGCCGGCGGGCGGTTGGTGATCGGCAACCGGGCGGGACTCGACTACCAGGGATTCGATCTGCTCGACATCTCCAGCGAGTCGTACACGCCGACGTTCAACCCCGCGGTGACCGGCGTTTACGTCGCCACGCCGGACGTCCGGTACGTGGTCGGTGCGACCAGGGACAACGGCACCGGTCAGACCTGTGCGGCCAGGCTCGACCCGGCGGCCGGGTTCACCGTCGTCGACCGGGTGTGCGGCCAGCCGTACCTGAGCGTCGACTGGCACGCGGTGTCACCGGACGGGCGGCGGTTCCTCGCCCTGGTCGAGCAGGAGGTCGGCATCGCGGACGCCGCGACCGGTGTCCTGGTCGCCAGGGTGCCGGCGACCAACGGGATGTGGCCGGCGGTGCCGGTGTGGGTCGACTCCGGCACCTTCGTCGTCGCCGGGGACAACCGGCTGCTGGAGGTCGACGTGGCCGACCCCGGGCACCCGCGGGAGCTGCCGGTGCCGTCCACATCAGAACGGTGGTTGGTGGTCGCGCGGGCCGGCGGGTGAGCCGAAGGCCGACCGGCCGCATGACGTAGCGTCGACCTTGATGCGAGTTGACCTGCACACCCACTCCACGGCCAGTGACGGCACGCTGAGCCCGGCGGAGCTGATGACCGCGGCGGCCGCCGCCGGGCTGGACGTCGTCGCCATCACCGACCACGACACGACCAGAGGCTGGGACGCCGCCCGGGAGGCGCTGCCGAAGGGCCTGACCCTGGTGCCCGGCGCGGAGCTGTCCTGCCGCTGGTACGGCTCGGACCAGACGATCGCGTTGCACCTGCTCGCCTACCTGTTCGACCCGACGGACCCCGCGTTGAGCGCGGAGCTGGCCGCGGTACGGGCCGACCGGGAGCGGCGCGCCCAGCGGATGGTCGACCTGATGCGCGCCGACGGCATCGACGTGACGTGGGACGAGATCGTCCACTACGCCGCGGGCGGTACCGTCGGCCGCCCGCACCTGGCCCAGGCGCTCATCCGGCGCGGGCTGGCCGGCAGCGTCTCCGAGGCGTTCGGCAGCCACCTGCTCGGGGCCCGGTACCGGTTGCCCAAGCACGACATCGACGTGTTCGACGCGCTGCGGCTGGTCCACGACGCGGGCGGGGTGACGGTGTTCGCCCACCCGCACGCGCGCCGGCGGGGGCTGGTCGTGCCGGACGAGGCGATCGCGCAGATGGCGGCAGCGGGGCTGTTCGGGCTGGAAGCCGACCACGAGGACCATACGCCCGCCGAGCGCGCGCACGTGCGGGCCCTCGCCGCCGACCTCGGGCTCGTGGTGACCGGGTCCAGTGACTTCCACGGCACCAACAAGACCGTGCCGCTGGGCGCCTGTACGACCGCGCCGGAGGTGTACGAGCGGATCATCGGGGCGGCAAAAGGGTACGATCCGGTGCAATGAACACAAAATTGCTCGGCGAGGTACTGGTCACCCTCTTCGTGATCATGGACCCGCCCGGCATGGTGCCCATCTTCCTCGCCATGACGGGGAAGTTGCCGGCGCGGGCGCGTAACCAGGCGGCCTGGCAGGCGGTCGCGCTGGCCGGCGGCGTCATCGTGGTCTTCGCGGTCGCCGGGCAGCAGATCCTGCGATACCTCGGCATCGACCTGCCGGCCCTGCAAGGGGCCGGTGGCCTGCTGCTTCTGCTGGTCGCGCTGGAGTTGCTGACCGGCAAGGCCGACGACCCGTCCTCCCAGCAGACGACCTCCAACATCGCCCTCGTGCCGCTGGGTACACCGCTGCTGGCCGGCCCCGGTGCGATCGTGGCGACGATGCTGTTCGTGCGGCGGTCGCACGAAGGCGGCGACTACGCCGCCATCGCGCTGGGGATGGTGGTCGTGCTGCTGCTGGTCTGGCTGGCGCTGCGGTTCTCCGGCGTCATCGTGCGGGTGCTGCGCCCCAGCGGCATCGAGGTGCTCACCCGGATCGCCGGCCTACTGGTCGCCGCGATCGCGGTGCAGCTGATCGCGGACGCGGCGGCCGCGTTCATCCGTGCCTACACGCACTGAGCCCGTACCCGCGCGGGCCGGACCGCTTCTGCTCCGGCTGAGCCCCTTCGGCTCCGGGTGGTCGCCCGGCTTATTCCGGGTGGTCGCCCGGAGGCGTGGTGGCCGGCGCGGACCGTTGCGGGCGGATCACCGCCACGCCCCGGTCGAGGTCGATGCCGCCGGCGTGGGAGACGTCGATCCGGCGTCGCTTCTGCTCCTCGACGTGCTCGGTCTGCTTGTGCTTCGACGGCCGGAACAGCCCGTCGATCTCGGCAAGACCCGCGGAGACCATGCTCGTGGCGCTACTGTCCTCGTCACCTCCGCGCAACCATCGCATGAACCCCATGGGACCTCCCGGTGCCGCCACTGCGGAAGCTGGCCACGCCACCGTGGCGCGTCGGACGCAAACCGCACCGCCACGATGGCGGTCGGACAAGTGTCGCACCCGGGTGGCAGGATCGTCACGTGCCCAACCAGCGGCCGACCCGCGCATCCGCCCCCGCCCCATCCGTCGAGCCGGACGGTCAGCTGGGCCTCTTCGCCGCGCCCAAGCGGCTGTTCAGCTGTACGCCGAGCCGGCTGGGGGCGTACGAGGACTGTCCCCGCCGCTACCGGTACACCTACGTCGACCGGCCGGCGCCGCGTCGCGGGCCGCCCTGGGCGCACAACTCCCTCGGCGCGAGCGTGCACACGGCGCTGAAGAACTGGTACGCGCTGCCCGTGCCCGAGCGCACCCCGGTGGCTCTGCCAAGGCTCTTGCGCGCCACCTGGGTCACCGAGGGCTACCGCGACGAGGAGCAGGAGCGGGAGGCGTTCCACCGCGCCCTGGGGTGGCTGGAGGCCTACGTGGCGGGCCTGGACCCCGACGCCGAACCGGTCGGCGTGGAGCGGGTGGTCGCCGCGCGGACCGAGGTGCTGGCGCTGTCGGGGCGGGTGGACCGCATCGACCAGGTCGGCGACGAGCTGGTGATCGTCGACTACAAGACCGGGCGCGCCGACCTCGACAGCGACGACGCGCGCGGCTCGCGGGCGCTGGCCCTGTACGCGTACGCCGCGGAGCGGGTGTTCCGGCGCCGTTGCCGTCGGGTCGAGTTGCACCACCTGCCGACCGGCACCGTGGCCGCACACGAGCACACCGAGGAGTCCCTGGCCAGGCATCTGCGCCGGGCCGAGCAGACCGCTCAGGACGCGATCGCCGCGGAGGAGGCGGTGGCGGCCGGTGCCGACCCGGACGAGGCGTTCCCCA
The DNA here is from genome assembly GCF_049999945.1 of Planosporangium spinosum. Taxonomy (NCBI): domain Bacteria; kingdom Bacillati; phylum Actinomycetota; class Actinomycetes; order Micromonosporales; family Micromonosporaceae; genus Planosporangium; species Planosporangium spinosum. The sequence continues at coordinate 34,414 of NZ_JBLYUB010000010.1, forward strand.
CCACGCCGGGGCCGATCTGCTCCTGGTGCGACTTCCGGCGGGTCTGCCCGGCCGGTGCCGGCGCCTCCGAGCGCGAGCCGTGGGCCGCGATCGAGCGCCACTCGGCCGCCGGGACGGAGGGCGACACCGCACTGGCCGGAGGCGGCGGAGGAGGACAGCGGGGGCCGGAGCAGGCGGGGGAGCAGCGCGGCTAGGCGGCCGGGGCGGCGTTGGCGGCCAGTGCGGCCCGCGCCATCGCCGACCTGTAGATCGGCCCCTCGAACAGGCGACGGGGCAGGGTCCGGAGGGTGAGGCGCAGCGCGCGGGTCGACAGCGACGCGGTCAGGTCGGTGCCGGGCAGGTTCGGCAGGCCGTACAGCGTGCGTGCCCAGGGCGGCAGCAGGCCGACCGCGAGCGCGGCGAGCCCCGCCCAGCCGGCGCGTGCCGGGGTGTACCCGAGACCCCACGGCATCGGGGGCACGCTCAGGAACAGCAGGCTCTCCGCTGCCTCGCGGGTCATCCGCAACCGGGGGAGCACCTCCCGGTAGTAGTCGGCCACCTCGCCGACGGAGCCGGGCACGTCGTCCGGTGCCAGGCCGACCAGTTCGGCGGCCCGCCGCTGCTCGTGGACGTACCGGTCGGCCTCGGCGTCGGTGAGCGCCAGGCCGGCCCGGCGGGCGATGGTCAGGAACGAGTCGATCTCGGTGACGTGTACCCAGCGGAGCAGGTCCGGCTCGTCGATGCGGAACCGCTCTCCGGTGTCGGGATCGGTCGCCGACATGCGTGCGTGCAACGCACGCAGCCGGTCACCGGCGTACCGTGCCTCGGCGGTCGTGCCGTACACCACCGTGGCGACGTAGATCGCCGTGCGTTCCAGCCGACCCCACGGGTCGGACCGGTACCCGGAGTTCTGCGCGACGCCGGCCATCGCCCGCGGATGCACGGTCTGCAGGTACAGCGCCCGCAGGCCGCCCAGGGCGAGGATCGGTTCCGCGTGCACCCGCCAGGTCACCGAGCCGGGGCCGAACAGCCCCAGATCGTCCGCCGTACCAGTGCTCATGCGGCCAGCGTGCCACGAACTCAGTCGTCGGCGCGCCGGGCCTGGCACTGCGGGCACAGGCCCCAGAACGTGACCTCGGCCTCGTCGAGTTCGTACCCGTGCAGTTGGGAGGGGTCCAGGCAGGGCGCGGAGCCGACGGCGCAGTCCACGTCGGCGATCGCGAGGCAGCCTCGGCACACGATGTGGTGGTGGTTGTCGCCGACGCGGCGTTCGAACCGGGCGGGACCGCCGGCCGGCTCGATCCGCCGGGCCAGGCCGGCCCGGGACAGGGCGGCCAGTACGTCGTAGACGGCCTGTACCGAGATGGAGTCCAGCCGGGTGCGCACCTTCGCCGTGATCTGCTCCACGTCGAGGTGTCCGTGGTCGTTCTCGAGGACCTCGAGGACGGCAAGGCGCTGCCGGGTGACCCGCAGACCGCGGGACCGTAGCACTTCTTCGCCGGACATCCATCCATCAGAACACGCGGGATGCCGCTGCTCAAGGGAGCCTGGTCACAGTCGTGCCCATTTTGTCGGTGTTATGCCGCTAACGCCGTCGGGCGAGACGTGGACGCCGTCAGACGAGACGTGGACGCGGTCGGAAGAGACGTGGAGGCCGTCGGCGACGGCATGGACGTCGTCACAAGAACAGCGCACGGCCGCACAGCACCAGCATCAGGACGATCATGACGGCGCCGCCCACCAGGGCGACGCCGAGCGTGACCGTACGGGCCCGCTGCTCGGCCTCGTCCATCGCGGGCGGGTCCTGGGCCGGCAGTCTTCTGGGCGGCGGCGCCTGTACGACCAGACGTGGCCGCCAACCGGCGGGCGGCCGGTTGGTCGGCGGCGGCCCGGTGTACGCCACCGGCTCGCGCGCGGGTACGGCGCCGGGTGGCGGTATCAGTGACGGGGTCCCGGTGTCAGGGCGTCGCCACTGCGCATCCGCGTCGTCGCCGGGTCCGGGCCGCCCGGCGGGGCTGGTCTGCGGGCCGGGCCCGGCGTAAGGGCCGGGCCGCTCGGCGGGGCTTTGCGGGCCGGACCGGTCGTCGGCGCTCGGGCTGCTCACGGGCCCGACGCTACCGGACGCCGGTGCTCACTCCTCGGCGTCGTCGCCGAACAGTTCGGCCAGCGGTACCGCGACGGTGGACTCGTCGGCCCAGGTCGGGGCCGGCGGCCGGCTCGGCGCGGCGCTCTTCGTGCCGAAGGGGGCCGGCACGTCGATGTTCGGGGGCTGCTCCTCGATACCCATGGAGATTCCCTTCGATGGGTGACCGCACCAGTGTGCGGCACACCGCCCGGGGACGGAACCCTCATATCTGGGCGCATGCGACTACGCTGCGTGTGTGTCTCGCAGAACCGAAGAGCCCGACTACCGGCCCGAATCCGCCGACGATCACCGCGAGGTGGCCTTCGTCGACGACCTGGTGATCCTGCCCGACCAGACCGGCGACGACACCGACGCCGGCTGGGGGGAGCGCGCCAGCAGCAACGACGAGCGTCTGCTGGCCGACCGGCCGCCGCACTGGGGCTGACGCCGCGCGTCGAGGTTGACGCCACCCGTTCCCGCGGGCCGGCGTCCGTCGTTTCGTAGAGGCTGCCGCCGCCCGCCGCCCGCCGCCCGGGGCCGGGTTGCTCCATGCGTTGATCGGCCCGGGTACGGGGTCAGCCCGTGTGCCGGGTCAGTGGTCAGCCCGGGTACGGCGTCAGCCCGTGTGCCGGGTCAGCTCGCCGAGGTCGAGCCGGCGGGGGTCTTGTTGGACGTGGTATCCGATGGGCTCGCCGCGGGCTTGCTCTCGGCCGCCGGCTTCGAGGTCTCGCCGCCTCCGGAGCTGGCCTTCGAGGAGCTGGTCGTCGAGGACGACGACGAGTTCGAGCGGGAGTCGGTGCGGTAGAAGCCCGAGCCCTTGAACACGATGCCCACCGCCGAGAACTGCTTACGCAGCTTGCCCGCGCACTCGGGGCACTCGGTCAGCGGCTCGTCGCTGAACGACTGAACCGCTTCGAGCTGGTGGCCGCACGCGGTGCACGCGTACTGGTAGGTGGGCACGGCAGCCTCCGGGATGTTGGCACTCGGGGTCTTCGAGTGCCAATGGTGCGTCATCGGGGCCGGTTTCGTCCAGTGTGAGCCACCAGACGTACGCCCGAGGGCGTGACCACCGCGTCCACCGGTCGGTCGTGCGGCTCGGCCGGTAGCCACTCCATGAGTTCGCCGTCGTAGAGCGGGACGACCACGACGGCCGACGGCGACACCCGGGCCAGTGCCCGGTCGTACGAGCCGCCGCCGCGGCCGAGTCGGACGCCGTCGGTCGACACCGCCAGTGCCGGGGCCACCACCAGGTCGGCCCCGGCGATCGCATCGACGCCGAGGCGGGGGCCGTCGGGTTCGGACAGCCCGTACCGGCCGGGGACGAGGGGGGCGGGGTACGAGGCCCAGTCGAGATCGAGGTCGGTGCGCAGGACCGGCAGGAGCACCCGACCGGCCCCGGGCAGGTCGGGCAGGAGGTGGCCGCCCGGTTCACCGACCATCGGCAGGTACGCGCAGACGGTGTCGGGTCCGACCGTGGCGACCACCGTGGCGAGGGTGGCCCGGATCGCGGCGTCGGCGTCCGCTCGTGCCCGCGGTGACAGTGTCCCGCGCGCGGCGAGCACCGCCGGGCGGATCTCCTGCTTCACGCGTCCCGGCGCGGCACACACGGTAACGTCATCTTTTCGGGCTAAGATGCACAGACTAGATAAACCGGACACCAAGGACCTCAGCGGTAGTCAGTGGAACGCCGTACGTTATGACAGCATCACACGAGCGTGACCAAACGACCCCGCTGACGCCGGGAGGACGAGTGACGCTGCGCACGCGGTTGACGGCCGCGTTTCTCGCGGTCGTCCTCGGTCCTGTGCTGCTCGGGGCCGGTTTCGTGGCGGTGACCGTCAATGCCGTCGGTGATGGCCGCGCCGCCGAACGGCTCGATCTGGCCGCCACCGGGCTGCGTACCGCAGTGAATTCGCTCTGCCAGCGACTGCGTACCGCGGCGGAGGCGGCGGCCGTCCTCGGCGGCAGTCTCGACCCCGCCGCCGCGCAGCGGGTCGTCGACCGGCAGCTCGCCGGTGCGGTCCAGTTGGTCGACCCGGCCGGCACGGTCGTCTACACCGCCGGCACGCTGCCGGGGCGGCCGTGGGCGGACTGCACAGGCACCGCCGGCTCCGGTACCGCGGAGTTCGCCGCCGTCGCCGCGAGCGTCGAGGTGGTCGACGCCGGCGGCAAGCCGCTCGGGCGTGCGTACGCCGTGGAGCCGGTCGACCGCACACTGGTGCGCCGGCTCGCGACCGCGGCCGGGGCGGCGGTGACGGTGCGGCACGCGGACCGCCGCTGGACCACCGAGCGCGACGCCGACCTCGACCAGGTCATCCGGGCAGCCGACGCGCTGCGGCCGGGCACCGCCACCCGCACCGACGGCGGCCGCGCGGTCCGCCGGATCGACCCGGGCCCGGGACAGCCGCTGCCGCTCGCGCTGTCGGTACCCCGCGAACAGCCGCGCAGCCTGTACGCGGTCCTCGTTGCCGTGGTGGCCGGCACCGCGCTGCTGTCGGTGCTGGCGGCGCGGTGGCTGGCCCGCTCGACGGCCCGGCCGCTGACCGAACTGTCCCACGCCGTCGAACGGGCGGCCGGCGGCGACCTGAGCGTGCGGGTACCGGTCCGCAGCCGCGACGAGGTCGGCCGGCTGGGCGCCACGTTCAACCGGATGGCCCGCGAGATGCAGGACTACCTGCAGGCGCTCACGGCCAGCCGGGACCAGTTGCGCGGGCATCTCGGACTGCTCGGCGACACCCTGTCCAGCACCCACGACGTCGACCGGATCCTCGAGGTGATCCTGGCCAGCGCGCTGTCGGCGACCGGTGCGCGCGCCGGCGTGCTGCTGCTGAGCGACCCGGCGACCGGCATCCTGGTCGGCCGGTGCGCGGAAGGGCTGGCCGACCAGGACGCCGGCGGCGCCCCGTTCACGGCCGAGGAGCTGCGGATCCGGATGGGGGAGGGGCTGCTCGGCACGGTGGCCGCCAGCGGCGAGGCGCGCCGGGGCGTGATCGAGCGCGACGGCCCCCGGCCGGCCCCGAACGAGCCGCGCTGCCGCACGTACGTGGTGGTGCCGTTCACCGCGCCCGGCCTGAGCCCCGTCGCCGGCCCCACCGGCGGCCTGAGCCCGGCCGCCGCCGAGGCGACCCCGGAGTTCGGCGCGCCGGCGCCGTCGCGCGGGGTGCTGGCGCTGTACGACCGGCACGGCTTCGACGAGTTCGACGACGCCGACCTGGTGACGCTGCGGACGTTCGCCGGCCAGGCCGCGGTCGCGCTGGACAACGTCCGGGTGCACCAGGAGGCGCAGCGGCTGTCGCTGACCGACCCGCTGACCGGGCTGTCCAACTACCGGTACCTCACGGACGCGCTGCGCCGCGAGGTGGAGCGGTCCAGCCGCTTCGGCCGCCGGCTCGCCGTGCTCGCGCTGGACCTCGACCGCTTCAAGGAGGTCAACGACACGTACGGGCACGCGGCCGGCGACGCCGTCCTCGCCGAGTTCGCCCGCCGGGTACGCGTCGAGATCCGCGAGGTCGACCTCGCGTTCCGGCAGGGCGGCGAGGAGTTCGTGGTGATCCTGCCCGAGACCGACGCCGCCGGCGGCGTCGTGGTGGCCGACCGGCTGGCCGCGGCGATCCGGCGCACCCCGGTGTTCGTCCGGTCCGCCCGGTCGGGGCAGGCGGTGCGGATTCCGGTGACCGTGTCGATCGGGATCGCGGTCTACCCGGACCACGGCGCCACCGGCGCGGCCGTGCTCGAAGCGGCAGATGACGCGCTCTACCAGGCAAAATCGGGTGGGAGGGATACGTTCCGGGTGGCCCGGCCCCGCGCGGAGGTCACCATTGCCGCACGCGTGGGCGGTACCGGATCGGACGGGACGGCCGACAACGCGGATGCGGTGGCCGTCACGTCGGGCGGCGCGCCCAACGTGCCACAGACGCCGCGACGCAGCCATGGCGGTTAGTCTCCGGACATGGTCGAGAGCGCGCGTACAACCACGGAAACCATCGGCGACCCGTTGCCGTCCATTTCGGAACACCGCCGCGCGGTCAAGGCTGTCATTCCGGCAGCCGGCCTCGCCACCCGTTTCTTACCGGCCACCAAGGCAGTTCCCAAGGAACTGCTGCCCGTGGTGGACCGGCCGGTCCTGGAGTACATCGTCGAGGAGGCGGCCCACGCCGGGATCACCGACGTGCTGCTCATCACCGGGCGGGGCAAGACCTCGATGGTGGACCACTTCGACCGCCGGCCTGACCTGGAGGCCCGGCTCATCGAGAAAGGTGACGAGGAGCGGCTCGCCGCGGTCAAGCGCCCCAGTGAGCTGGCCGAGATCTACACCTGCCGGCAGCACGAGCCGCTGGGCCTGGGCCACGCGGTCGGCAGTGGCGAGTCCCATGTCGCCGGCGAACCGTTCGCGGTGCTGCTCGGTGACGAGTTCGTCGACGAGTCGTCACCGCTGCTGCCGGCGATGCTGGACCTGCAGGCCCGTACCGGCGGGATCGTGCTCGCCTTCATCGAGGTCGAACCCGACGAGGTGCGCCGGTACGGCATCGCCTCGATCGAGCCGGCCGAACCCGGCCTGCCCGATCTGGGCCACGAAGTGGTACGAGTCACAGGTCTGGTGGAGAAGCCCACACCCGAGGCGGCCCCGAGCAATCTCGCCGTGGTCGGTCGGTACGTGCTTCCGCCCACCATCTTCGACGCGATCAAGCGGACCGAGCCCGGCAGCGGCGGGGAGATCCAGCTCACCGACGCGATGGCACTGCTGCTCGCCGAGGGGACACCGGTGCACGGTGTCATTTACCGGGGCATCCGGTACGACACCGGGCAGCCACTCGGATATCTGCAGGCGGTTGTCCAGTTGGCGACGCTGCGGGCGGATATCGGACCGGCATTCAAGACGTGGCTGCGCGGGTTCGTGGACGCAATTGATGATTCTGAAGGCTCCGCGGAGTCATAGCCGCCCGAGACCCTCGGGATATGGCCGGCAGGAGAGTTCGAGATTGGAAAGGAGGCGAGCGGTATGAAGATGGTCCCCACGGATTTCGACCCGACCGTCCATCCGGCTGGCGCCGAGCTGACCCCGCTCGCCGAGTACCTGGCCGGGGTGTTGCGGGGACTGCGCCCGCTGCCGGCGCTCGACCTCGACCTCACCCAGGCGTACGGGAACGTCCTCGCCGAGGACGTGCACGCGCCCGGGCCGCTGCCGGCCTTCGACCACGCGGCCATCGACGGGTACGCCGCGCGGTTCGAGGACGTCGCCGACGCCTCGCCGGGCCGGCCGGTACGCCTCAACGTGATCGGCGACCTCGGTGCGGCGAGCTGGCGGCCGGTGCGGCTGACCCCCGGTACCTGTTTCTCGATCGGGTCCGGCGCGCTGCTGCCGGCCGCCGCCGACGTGGTGGTCCCCGCACACCTCACCGACCAGGGCATGGCCGCGGTCGAGGTGTACGGGGCGCCGCCCAAGCGCGGGTACGGGCTGCGCCGGGCCGGTGACGAGATCCCGGCCGGCGCGGTCCTCGCCCGCGCCGGCACGTACGTCAACCCGGCGCTGGTGGCGCTGCTGGCCAGCTGCGGCATCGGCCACGTGGTGGTGCGGCCCAGCCCCCGCGTGGTGATCGTGGCGACCGGCGACGAGCTGGTCGACGTCGGCCGCACCAGCCAGCCCGGCCAGCTCGTCGACGCCAACTCGCACGCGCTGACCGCGGCGGCCGCGGAGGCCGGCGCGCACGCGTACCGGGTGGGCATCTGCGACGACGACCCGGAGGGGCTGCGCGGCCTGCTGGAGGACCAGACGCTGCGGGCCGACCTCATCATCACCACCGGCGGCACCGGCACCGGACCCGGCGACATGGTGCGGCGGGTGCTCTCCCGGCGCGAGGGACCGCGGCCGTCGGTACTGTTCACCGACGTGTCGGTGTATCCGTGTACGTCGTTGGGTTACGGCGCCGTGCCGTCGATGGCCGGGGCGGAGGGGGTACCCATCGTCTGCCTGCCCGGTGACACCGGCGCGGCCCTGATCGGCTTCGAGGTCCTCGCCCGGCCGGTCATCCAGGTCCTCGCCGGAGCCGACCCGGTCTTCCGGCCGAGCGTCCGGGCACACCTGCTGGAGACCATCAAGTCGCCGGTCGGCCTGCGCGAGTTCCGCCCGGCGTACGTGGCCGAGCGCCGCGGCGGTGGGTACACGGTCGCGCCGCTCGCGGGTGGACCGTACACATTGTCCGGTCTGGCGGAAGCGAACGGACTGATGGTGCTGGGGGAGAAGGTGACGACGGCCCCGGCCGGGTCCACCGTGGACGTTCTGCTGCTGGACCGGCGGCGGTGATGCAGCCGGGCTGGCCGGCGGTACTGCGCGACGGGCCGGTCCTGCTGCGGCCGTACCGGCGTCGCGACGCCGGCGCCTGGTCGGAGGTGCGGCGGGCCAACGAGGCGTGGCTGGCGCCCTGGGAGCCCACGCCGTACGGATCCTGGTACGACCTGAACTCGCCGGCGGCGTTCCGGTCGGTCCACTCCGACCTGCGCCGGTCCGCCCGCCAGGGCATCGCGATGCCGTTCGCGGTGTGCCTGGTCACCGGCGGCGAGGAGCGCCTGGTGGGGCAACTGACCCTCGGCAGCATCGTGCGGCGGGCGTTCTGCTCCGGGTACGCCGGATACTGGGTCGACTCGCGGGCCGCCGGCCAGGGGGTCATCCCGACCGCGCTGGCCCTCGTGGTCGACCATGCCTTCGCCGTCGGCGGGCTGCACCGCGTCGAGGTCAACATCCGGCCGGAGAACGGGCCGAGCCGGCGCGTGGTGGAGAAGCTCGGCTTCCGCCAGGAGGCGTACCACGAGCGGTACCTGCACATCGACGGCGAATGGCGCGACCACATCGGATACGCGGTGACCACAGAGGACGTCCTTGCCGAAGGTGGACTGCTGGCCCGCTGGCATCGGCTGCGCGCCGCCGCCTGATCATCCTTTCGGACTTCCTGTGGCGTCTGTTAGGTGCCAATTGGTCCATGTACCTATTACGCAGCGTGGCGCCAGAAAATACTCGATCGGTGGCCGTAACCTCGGCTGCACGGAGTTGCTGCGCGGTAGCTCTTTCTTAGCCAAACAGGTTTTTGCCAAACAGGTGTGACGGGAGGGGTGAGGGTGCCGACCTCGGTGCTCCTCGCCGTCCTCGCCGCCGCGGGCCTGCTGGCGTTCGCACCGGCGCTCGTTCGCCGGTACGACGCCACCGAGCGGCTGGTGGCGGAGCGGGCGTTGTCGACGGCTCGCGTACTGGCCCGCATCGGAGCCCAGGCGCACCGCCGACGCCGCACCGTGCCCGGACGCCGGCCGGTCAACCCGCCCCGCTTCGTGGTGGCCCGGATGACCGCCGGGGTCGCCGTGGGCGGGGCCGGGGTCGCCGTGGCCGGGGCCGGGGTCGCCGTGGGCGGCTCGGCCGAGCCGGCCGTTGAAGGCGCCCCGCCGGAGAGCACGGATACCCGGGTGGAGCGCGCCGCCGACCGGCCCGCGGATGGTGCCGGGGAGCGCGCCGGAGGTCGGGCCGGTGGCCGGCCCAAGCGGGCGCCCAAGCGGCTGCGGCACCCGAGCGCGGTCTACCGCCGCCGCCGGGTGTTCGCCGCGCTGGTCCTGCTGAACCTCGTCGAGCTGGTCGGGGTCGTCTGCGTCGGCCCCGGCTTCTGGATCAGCGCCGGCGTCACCGGGATGCTGCTGGTCGCGTACGTGGCGCACCTGCGGAACCGGGCGACGGTCGAGCAGCGGCGCCGCCGCGAGGAGGTGCGTTACGCGGCCTGGGTGGCGGCCCGGCAGGCCGCCGTGCGCCGCGAGCAGGCCCGCCGCGCGGCGGCCCGGCGGGAGCTGCTGCGCGAGCAGTTGCTGGAGCGCGAGCGGGCCCGCCGGGAGGCGGCGCGGATCGCCGCGCAGTCGGCGGTGCGTGGCCGCCCGTACGAGGCCCGCGCTGTCGGGCAGGACTGGTGAGACGTTTCGTGGATCTTGGTAACTCTGGTACCGCCGGGTGCGGTCGGAATTTCCAAGATCTCGGAGTGTCGCGGCGATCCGATTCGCCGGCTGTGCTCGCGACCTGTTATGGTGGTCGCCGGTCAGCTACCGCGAGGTAGCGGATCGAAAGGGGCTGTGGCGCAGACTGGTAGCGCACCTCGTTCGCATCGAGGGGGTCAGGGGTTCAAATCCCCTCAGCTCCACCAGAGGTCAGGGGCCGTTTCCGATCATCGGAAACGGCCCCTTTCGCGTCCGTACAGCAGCGAAGTACAGCAGCGGTCATGATCCGTCCAGGCTCTCGCCGAGCCGCTTGAGGGCATCGCGGGTCTGCCTGTACGAGACCTGGGTGTGGATCTCCATCGTGACCGTGAAGTCGGCGTGCCGGAGGATCTGTGTCGCGGCCCGGGGTGCACGTCAAGATCAGCAAGGAGACCGGGGCGGCGAACGGGAGTGCGCCGACGGTGCTGGTCTCTTCGGCGTCATCCTCGGCGCAGCAGCCCGAAGGTGACCGAGTACCGGCGGGCCTTGGTCAGGAAGTGGCCGCCGAACCCGAGCATGTGCGCCCAGCGGCGCAGCCCGGCGTACGGGTTGGGTCTGCTGTCAAGGCCGCGTTGACGGTCGCGTGCCGTTGCGGCGTTCCGGGCTGTCGTGGACTGAGCGGGCCGGCCGAGACGCCAGCAGGCGTCGATGAGCCGGGCCAGGTGACCGCCTTCCGGGTCGGCGTAGTCGTCGACGGTGTCCCGGGTGAGCCGGGGTAAGCAGTGGCCGGTCACCTCGGTCGACTTGGTGGCGTACGTGGCGAGGTAGCCGGCCACCGAGGAGTCGGTGAGGTCGCCGTCGACGGTGCCGATGCGCCGGACGTCGATCTGCTCACCCCAGGCCACCGCCCAGCCCTGCGGCCGGTCAGGATGGGCCGGCGTGGTGAAGGCGATCTGCCGGGCGGCGGCGTTGGCGGCGGCGTCCAGGTCATCGGTGGTGATACCGGCCGGTGGCGGCACCAGGGCGTCCCGGTTGAGTGGGTCGACGCCGTCGACCCGGAGCAGCACGTGGAAGTGCACTGCACCCCGCCGTTGCAGCTCGGCCACCTTGCCGTGCGAGACCCGGATAGGCGGGACGGTCCGTACCGCGCCGGAATTGCTGGTCACCCGGACCGCGGGGATGCGGCGTCGTCGGCACAGCGCGGCCAGATACCGTTCAACGGCCTGCTTGGTACGCCGCCACAGCTCGCCGGAGAAGTAGTTCCAGACGACCTGGTGATCGTGGTCGTAGCAGTCCAGGCAGAGCGGCTGCCCGAGCTGCGGATCGTCAGCCTCGTGCCGGGCGAAGCAGGCCGCGGACTGCCCGTGGCCACAGGCGGACACGGACCGGCGGGCGTGGCAGGGCTCGGGGCGGCAGCTGCAGCGACGCCGGTCGGCGCAGGTATGGCGTGGGATGTGCCGGCGGTGCACGGCACCGAACGACGGAGCGGTGAAGGTCGCGAAGACGACCGGATGCCGGGCGACCGAGGCGGGGACGCCCTTGCCGCCGGCGAGTCCACAGCGGACCACGTGGAAAGCGTCGCTGGCGTAGACCCAGGCGCAGTCCGGGCACTGGGCCGCACGGCGGTTGCCACAGGCCTTGTACACGATGCCGTCGGGCAGCTCGTCGGTGCGCTGTTCCCGGAGCACGCGACCGGTAGCCGCCTCGACGACGGTGAGGGCACCGGCGAGCCGGACCGGCCGGGTACAGCCGCCGGCTGCCTTCGTGTGCTCCAGCCAGCCGACGTAGTCCGGGGTGGTGGCGGCCCGGTACAGGGCCCGGACATCACGACCGGCCGGGACGCCAGGTCGGTAGACGTCGAGCGATGTGAGTGGGGCGGACATGACCTCTCCTCTCGGTGGTGTAGGGACGAACGACGATCGGCCACCACGTGCGGCACGCAATCCGCTGGTGGCGTTCGTGGTGTCTCCTGGCACCGCCGAAGAGGGGCGGCTCACGCCGGAGGCGGATGGCTGGCTGGCCATTACCGCTGACGGGGTTGGTTGTCCGAGGTGCTGTCAACCTGATGGCGAGGCTGGCAGGGGTGGAGGAGCCTGATCATCGGCATCCGGCGAGTTGCCGCAGGCCCCTCCACCAGCGGGGTCGGCGAATCCGGACCATCATCGACGGCAAAGGCCGTGCTGGGCCGCTCAGCGGATTCAGGGACCGGCACGTCAGGCCGGCGCGATTGAGAACCGGCGGGTATGGCCCGCATCAGCGGCAGGAAGGCCGCTCGGCGTCTCGAAGTCGGGACCAGCGGTGCGGCGGGATGGCCGCGCTGGCGTGCTCGACGTCGCCAGAGTAGCACCGGATTCCGACGAGTCAATCCATCGTGGTCGCTCGCAATGTCGGGTAGCCAACCGCCTGCCGCGTCACGGCCCGTCTGCCGCGATCTGGGAGGACTTTCTGTACATCTATCAAGGCGGCCCGAACCGGGCCGCACGCGCCGCCGATCGGGCGCCTGGCCGCCGCTCCCGCTGTCGCTCGGCGGCGACCAGGCCGACGCCCATCGACTGGCGCGGATAGCGAGAAGCACTCGGGGCCGCCGAAGTACGGACAGCGCCGAGGGCTGCTGATGTAGGTGGGCCGGCAGCCGGCCGGCGGCGAGCTGGGCGCGCGGCGTGGCAGCCACGCCGCGCCGTAACGCGAGGTACGCGCCGCGGTGGTCGGGCTCCTTGCCTCCGGCGGGGGCGCTCCGGCCCCGGGATGGCCGGGTCTCCGTGCGGCCGTCGCGGTAGGTGGGTGGTTGCGCTGAGCCATCCCGCCCACCGTCGACCGGGGCGAGCCGAGCAGACCACCGCCCGGGCCGCCAGCGCCCGTACGCGCGTCAAGGTCCGCTTGACGTGGCGGCCCAGGCGGCGGCCCGCTCCCGAAGGGCGGGTCGACGGCGGACGGGATGGCCTAGTCCGATTCCGCTATCTCACCAAGTAGAGTCCGCACGTATTGCGATGTCTGATTTCCGTTATTGATTTCGAGCGCGCCGCTCTTATTGATCTTCCATAGCCATACGTTTTGCTCAGCGGGAAGAGCAAGGCACCTCGCCACCGACTCTTGGGCCTCGGCAATGTCGCCGTGACGAAGGTAAACGAAGGCAAGGTTAGCGTAAGTCAAAGCGCGCGGATTCGGCGCCAATCGTGCCGATTCTTCCAGTGCCGTTATGGCCCGGTCGGGGTCAACCGGAATCAGGCAAAAGCCAAGGTTATTCAACACAACTGGATCGGTTGGGCGAAGTTTATGAACACCCTCGAACAATGCCACAGCAGCTTCGTATCGACCGGCCCGTAAATGATCGACAGCAATTGGGATGAAGTCTGTGGGATCGATCGATCGGGAGTCTTCCTCTTTCTCTCCTTTTCTACGCTGCACCGATCGGTCTGCCAGTTCCTTGGCAAGTGCGTTAACGTCTATTCTGCGAAGTGACATCTGGCTTGCATCTCCACATCCCGGCGTTGCGCTGTGGAGATACTCCCATTCAAGATCAAGAGAATATATCGACCATTCCGCAAAATACGTCTTCGTAAAACGGTCAAACAGCCAGGTTCCGCGTTCCGTGCTACTCAGCGACGCAGACCTTAAGGGTACGTTGAGAAAGTCGATAGGCGGCGCTTGCCACTCGATGAGCTGTTCAGCGGTTCGAGAAAGGTTCCAGGCTACTAACTTTAGAACGAGTTCGGGAGCGAGAATACGGTCAAGTGTCCCCCACGGGGCTTGTCCCTCTTCTTGCGGTGCCCACGCGTGCCGGATCTTATCCCACGCGGGATTTAGTTTGCCCTTCTCGCTCTCTTGCTCGGACGCCTCAAGGAATAGCAAGGCCGCTATCGCTGAAACCATCGTAGTGGCAACGATCCTGGCCGCTCCGGCCAACAGGTCGGAGCGATCGAAACCTCGCTTTTCTAGTTCGTCGATGGATGCCCTGATTAAGTACGCTCGTTCTTCACGATCGTCAGCGAGTTCGGGCGGCGTCCGCAAATGCTCCGCTAACTCACTTATCAGCGAAACGGTGTGCCGATTATCAGTCGGGCGATCCCCGTCTCGCAGGCGGATCTCGCCGGCGTCAAACGGCCGCGCCGTAGGTTCTGGGCCCCGGCGCGGCCGACGCGCGCGAGGAATGGCCAATATACCGTCACCAAAATCAATCACGCCGCGAGTTGGCAGCTGATGGTGATGTGCCGCCAACATGTCATGACACTGCTCTCCACAGAATGGTCCGGCCGACGTCATCTGGTAGAATGGGCAAGAGGGCGTTAGCTTGGGCGCCTCACACTCGTCACTGAACGCGCGTAGGGCGACAAGGAATAACTCTCGTTCCTTTCCCGTGGATGCAAACAGCCCCTCACCTGTCACCGGTATGCATCCCTTCGCATGCTTATTGTAAGGACGGTGATCGTCGGTTCAGTGACGTAAATGATGCGATGCGTGCGACCTAAGCGCACCGAGCGCTTACCTGCCAGAGGTCCAAGTAGCTTCTTGCCTAGCGAGGGCTCTGCATCAAGTCGCTCAATGATATTGCGAGCTTTCGCCTGGAGCGGCTCAGGTAACTCTTCCAGATCCCGCGCGGCCCGCTTGGTCAGCACTGCCATCTGTCTACTTGTCCTCGGCTAGTTCGGCCTCACCCTCGCGGATGGCGGCCATGGTGTCCTCATCGGACAGAATGTTGAGCGTCTCCACCAGTGACTCGTACTCGTCATACGCCAACACCACAGCTACAGGCTTCCCATGGCGAGTGATCACGTACTCAGCGCCCGTACTGACAACGGTGTCTACAACTTCTCGTAGGTTGTCCCTAACTTCAGTCAACGGCGCCATGTGGGTCATGGGGGCTCCCTCTTCTGGTCTTGGTCCGGGGACTCTGCAAGCCTCCCGACCACTGAAACCGTACGTCGTTCCGTACGGACTGTCAAGAAAAATGTACGGCCTTCCGTACAGGTCTGCAGAGCGTAGCGCCACTGATGGGGCTAGCCGGAGAGATCAACGGAGCAGTCGGGTTGCGAACCTGACGCGCTTAGAGTCGGCCTAGCCGGCGCTTCATGCACCTGGGTCAGTCCTCGAACCACCAGCCGCCGCCTGACCTCGCATCCATCCGCAGGCGACCTCACTGTCTGCACTTGGAAGGGATGCGGGTTCAGACGACTCTGCATCTGGTCCATGGCTGGTCCGGGAACCGCCGTCGGACGCCGTACATGGCCGTACATATGACAATGACGGCAGCAACGACGGCACAGCCGATGACCAGGTCGGTGCGGGTTAGGGATGGGATCCCGGACGCCTATGCGGAAGCCGGACGTTCATTTCAAGACCGCTGTGATTGGGTCGATGTATCTGGGCCGGTGCCCCCCAGGTCTTCCGGCTGACCGTCGCTGTCGACGGCCGCAGACTCATCGGCCGCCCCGTGAGCCTGGTGCTCTTGCTGGTACTTCTGCCCGACGACGGCGGTCTGTAGTAGCCATAGGCCGTTGACTAGCTTGCGGATGCCGGCCAAGGTCTCGTCGTGGTCGTCGGACCCGGAGATTCGGGCGACCACGGTCTGGCCGTCGCGGACGGCCAGGGTGGGCTTGCCGTCGTCTTCGTCGAGCCTGAGGTCGTATTCGAGCACCGTCGACAGCGCGTGTTCAAAGGGTGCGGGGTCAGCGGTCACCGGTTGTCCTTCATGACTGGTGGCGCACTGTCGTTGCCCATCTGGGCAATGACGTCATTCAGCCGGGCGCGGCAGTTGAGGTCGAAGCGCTGTTCGGCAGCGAGCTGCCAGGCGGTGCAGGGCCACAGTCGCCCGCAGCGGCAGCGCCATCGTCGTAGCGCGCGGCGGTAGTGCTCGCGCAGCGTCTGCTCGATGTCTGTGCGCTGGTCCATTGCCAGGCCTTCCCGGTGCGCCGGGGGATAGGTGAGGGGTTGCCGGGGGTCCAGGGCAGGGAGTCTTGGGAGGGATTCCCGCCCTGGACCGGTTGACCACCCGGCGCCAACCGGGGCGGTCGCTTCTAACCTACGATTGGTACCAGTTGGAGGTCAACCAGTAGGAGGACAGACCATCGATCGGTAGCGGTTGCGGGAGAAGGTGGCACAGTGATCGAATATCCCCGCCAACCGGGGAGTGTCACCATGCCCAAACAGCGCTACGAAGAGGTCGCCGACGACCTCCGGGGAAAGATCAAGAACGGCGAGTATCCGCCCGGATCCCGCCTACCGAGCCGGGCCGAGCTGATGCGCGAGTATCAGTGCTCGGACACGGTCATCGGCAAGGCGATGATGCTGCTGCGCGCCGAGGGGCTGACCGAGACCCAGGCCGGCGTGGCGGTGTACGTGAAGAAGCACTGACGCGGGCGACCTTCGACCGCACGAGGAGTGCTCCTGCGCTGGCGCACGGCTTGGATGTAACACCTTGCTGACATCGGGCCGGTTCGCGGAGTACAGCAGCGAAGTACAGCAGCCGTGCCGGCCCCATCCGGCCGCGTCGTACCCCGACAAGCCGCGTGACCTCGGACGACGCCGCATCTGACCGCTACGCCGGTAGTTCGCATCGAGGGGGTCAGGGGTTCAAATTCCCTCAGCTCCACCAGAGAGGTCAGGGGTCGTTTTCGGTGATCGGAAACGGCCCCTTTCGCGTCCGTGCCCTCGATGGCTTGATCGACCCTGGGCGCAACCGGGCTACTCAGCGGTGAACGCACTGGTGATCTTGACGTCGGCCATGGTGCCGCTCCCAGCCAAGCTGATCTTGCTGCCTCGCGTCCGCGGTGTTCGGGCGGGAACTGCGGCCGTTCGCCGTGCCGCACTACCTCGTCGCGCCGCACGGCGACGGTCCCGGTGTGGATACCGGCCTCCTGGCGTCGAGGGATGGACAGCCCCGTATCGTGCCGGTCGTCCGGGTGGACGACCTTGAGGGCGCCATGGTGCTCGTTCGCCAGCACGGCGGCCACGTCGTCGTCGAACCCTTCGCCGTGCCCGGCGTCGGATCCGCGTGCTACATCATCGACCCGGCGGGCGTATTGATCGGCCTGCAGCCTACGACCCGGCGCCTGAGCCGACGCGCCGAGTGTTGAACCGGTCGGGGCCGGTCACCTGTGAGCGCTGCGTTACGACGACTCCGCGGCTAGCGTGTCGCGGTGATGGAAGTCCGGATCGTGTCCGTGGCGGCGCCCGGCCGCCCCGTCAACGAGGACCACGCGTTCGTGTACGGCGACCTCGCCGGTGTGCTCGACGGGGTGACCGAGAGCCCGGGGCTGGAAAGCGGCTGTCGGCACGGCCCCGCCTGGTACGTCCGGCGGTTGGTCGCGCACCTCGTCCGGGCGCAGGCCGACGTGCCCACCGCGAGCCTGGCGCGGCTGCTCGCGACCGCGATCGAGGAGGTACGTGGCGACCATGGCGACGGTTGCGACCTGGCGTGTCCGCGTACCCCGGCGTCGACGGTGTGCCTGCTCCGGGTCAACGGTGAGGATCTGGAGTACCTCGTGCTCGGTGACAGCCCGCTCGTGCTGGACCGCGGCGGGGGCGGGGTCGAGGTAATCGCCGACGAACGGTTCGCGCGGACGGTCGCCCGGATCCGCGAGGCGGCCCCGGTGTCCGGCGGAGCGGAGGTGGCCGGCGGTGAGGAGGGGGCAGCTCTGTACACGCCGGGCAAGTACCGGTACACCAACCGGCCCGGTGGGTACTGGATCGCCGCGGCTGATCCGCGGGCCGCGTACGAGGCAGTCACCGGCATTCTGCCGTTACACGGGCCTGGGCGGGTACGTCGGGCAGCTCTGCTCACCGACGGCGCTTCCCGCGTGGTCGAGCGGTTCGGTCTGTTGGACTGGCCACAGCTGCTCGACGTGCTCACGGTTCGGGGTCCGGCGGAACTGACCCGCCAGGTACGGCGAGCCGAACTCGCCGGGTACTACAAGCCTCACTCCAAGCGCCACGACGACGCCACGGTAGCCCTCTGCCTCTTCGACGGGGAGTGAGTATGACGTCCGCCGACAGTCGGCACTCCGTCAGCGTCGCGGCGGTCGTGACTGACGACGACGGTCGGGTGCTCGTCGTACAGCGCCGTGACAACGGCAGGTGGGAGGTACCCGGCGGCGTCCTCGAACTGTACGAGTCGATCCAGGATGGTGTCCGCCGCGAGGTCGAGGAGGAGACCGGCCTGAAGGTCGAGCCCGACCGGCTCACCGGTGTCTACAAGAACCTGAAACTGGGAGTCGTCGCGCTCGTCTTCCGGGCCCGCGTCGTCGGCGGCCGTGCCGGGCCGACCGAGGAGAGCGCCAATGTCGACTGGTGGACCGCCGACGAGGTGAACGCCCGGATGCCGGAGGTCTTCGCGGTACGGGTACTCGACGCGCTCGACGCGCTCGACGCCCGGGACGTCGCCGTGCGACTCCACGACGGCACCCGACTTCTCGCCGAAGGGTCCGTACCGCCGGCCGGCGCATGACCACGGTGTGTTCGGGCGTCGGTTCTCCTGGGCTGACGGATGTACTGCGGGACTGGAGATCTAGGCTTCCGGCATGAGTTCCTGGCAGGTCGTGCTGCTGTCCGCGGTGGCCGGTGTCCTGGTCGGCATGGGGATTGCCGCGGGCAAGGCGATCTGGCGTCGGTCGCGGCGGGGCGGGGACAAGCGCCCGTAGGGGATGCGAAGCCGCGCAGCCTGATACGCCTGGAGGGTGTGGCTCCCGACCCGTTGGCTAGTCGGGGAGAAGGGACCATCCGAGGACGTCACCCGGTACCGGTGGCATCGGGATCACTGAGTCGGTCTTCCGGACTGATGCGGCGCCGTGATGCGTCGGCGCGCGGGATCGTGGTTTCCGCTCGCGGCCGGGAAGCCGGAAGCCAGCCCAGGAACCGACTGCGAAGTTCGCCGGCTTCCGTGGTGGGCAGGTCTGCTGTCGCGTCGACCAGGGCGGAACCGAGGACGAGCCACAGGGATACCGGGGCGTGCGCGTACTCGGCGAGCAGTTGCCGGCGCCGACTCGGGCAGGGCCACGGGTACCCGCAACCGACGCAGCTCCAGTTCGGTCGGAGCGGTTGGTGGGCAGTCACGAGCAGGTGTCCTTGTCGTCGCCGGCCTGGTTCACGAGGTTCCACACCCCGTCGAGGAGGGTGAGGGCCGGTGGCAGAGGCAGGAACGCGATCGGGGCGCCGATGCCGTGGTATGCGGTGACCAGCGCGAGCAGGGGTTCGTCGTCGGGACGCTGCTGGAGCCAAGCGCTTACCCGATTGGTGCCGGGGCAGGAGGAATCATGACCAGCGACCTGGGCGCCAAGGCCCCGAAGTACCAGCGCATCGCCGATGAGCTGCGACGAGAGATCAAGAGCGGCATCTTCAAGCCAGGCGAGCGCCTACCTGCCGAAACGGCACTACTCGACCGCTTCCGCGTGCAATTCCCTCGGCTGGCGCTGCCGACTCTGCGCGATGCCCTCAAGCTACTGCGCGCTGAAGGGCTCATCGAGGCCAAGCATGGTGTCGGCACGTTCGTCACCGAGACCCGTCGACTGCAACGACGGTCCCGACACCGCTACGGCCGGGCGCGCACCGACCGCAAGCTCCTGACCTCCCACCTACGGCACGAGATTCCCTTCGCCGGCAGGGGACCGGCACCCGGCCACATCGCCGAGGCCGCCGGGATCGAACCAGGTACCGAGATGGTCATCCGCCGACGCACCCTCTACGACAAGGAGACAGGCAAGCCGCAGGAGTTGGGGGCCAGTTACATCCCCGTCAGCATCGGCGGTGGCACGTACCTGGAGGAGCCGACCGTCGTGCCGCAAGCGCTCTTCCTTTGCGTCGAGGAGCTGAGCGGGAAGCGCTACGCCAAGGCGTACGACCGCTGGCAGTGGAGGATGCCCAGCCCGACCGAGGTCGACGCGTTGCAGATCTCCTCAAATAGCGGTGTCGTGCACCTCGTCCACGTCGCTCGGGCAGCAGATGACTCCCTACTGGAGGTGTCGGAGTCCGTGTGGGCCGCGGATCGCATCGAACTCATCGACGAGTACGACGTCATGCAGGAAGCTGAAGACGTCCAGGGACTGTCTGACATCTAGCGGAGGACGCGGCATGACCTCAACCTTCGAGTACGTCGACCAGTTGCGCGACCACTGGTGGTGGCGACCCGGCTGGCGGGCCGAACGCCACTTCTACGCCTGCCACTTCACCTTCGACGACCAGCCTGACCTCCAACGCCTGGTCGCCGAGTACCAGGACCCGCTACGCGAAATCCGGGGGCTCGACCTGATCCCCGCTCGGTGGCTGCACCTGACGATGCAGGGCATCGGCTTCGTCGACGAGGTCGAGGCCAACCATGTGGCGGCCCTCGCGGCGGCCGCAGCCGAGAAGTTGGCGACTGTGCCCGCTCCGGTCGTGACCTTCCACCGGCCGGTGATCAGATCAGAAGCCGTCTACCTGCCGGCGCAGCCGGCTGACGGCGTCCACGCAGTGCGGTCCGCGGTTCGTGAGGCGATCTCCGAGGTGCTCGGCGAGAGCGGCCTGGAGGGAACCCAGTCCGTCAGCGGCTATCGACCGCACGTCAGCCTCGCGTACTCGAACGCCGACCAGCCGGCCGCGCCGATCCTTGACGCCCTCAGTCAGGTCGATCCGGAGCCGGTGACCATCACTCTCCGGCACGTGGACCTGTTGGAGTTCCACCGCGACCGCCGGATGTACGAATGGGTCAGCGCCCAACCGCTCACGATCGGGGCTGCCTTCTAACTATGCCTGTCCGGCGGCTTGAGCCTGTTCGGCGAGGGTGGCCAGCCGCGATTCCTCGGCGGCCAGCCGCGCTGCCTGGGCGGCGAGGTGCCGCTGCTCGGGCGTACTGGTTGCGCGCCGGGCGGCCTCGCGGTAGCCGGCCGCCGCCGCGGCGGGTTCGCCGGACAGTTCCAGCAGGTGTGCGCGGGTGGCGAGCAGGCGGTGGTGGCGCGCCATCCGGCTGTCGGCTTCCAGGGTGGCCAGCGACTCCAGCCCAGCGGCCGGCCCGAGCACCATGGCGACGGCGACCGCGCGGTTGAGGGTCACCATCGGGTTGGGCGCGACCCGCGCCAGGAGGTCGTACAGGGCGAGGATCTGCGGCCAGTCGGTGTCGTCCACGTGCCCGGCCTCGGCGTGCACGGCCGCGATGGCCGCCTGCAGCTGGTACGGGCCGACCTCGCCCCGGGACAGGGCCTCGCTGACCAGTGTCACCCCTTCGGCGATGCGCCCGGAGTCCCAGCGGGTACGGTCCTGTTCGGACAGTGGTACCAGGCTCCCGTCGGGCCGGGTGCGGGCGGTTCGGCGCGCGTCGGTGAGCAGCATCAGGGCGAGCAGCCCGGTCACCTCCGCGTCGTCCGGGAGCAGCCGTCGCAGCCAGCGGGTGAGCCGGATCGCCTCGTCGGACAGCTGGGGGGCGGTCAGCTCCGGGCCGGTGGTGGCGGTGTAGCCCTCGTTGAAGACGAGGTACAGCACGTGCAGCACCGCGCGCAGCCGCTCGGCGCGTTCCGGTCCGTCCGGCATCGCGAACGGCACCCCGCTGGCCCTGATGGACTGTTTGGCCCGGCTGATGCGCTGCGCCATGGTCGCCTCCGGGACCAGGAAGGCCGCGGCGATCTGCGCGGTGGTCAGGCCGCCGACGGCGCGCAGCGTCAGCGCGATCTGGCTCGGCTCCGACAGCGCCGGGTGGCAGCACATGAACAGCAGCGCCAGTGAGTCGTCCCGGTCGGCGCCGGGTGCGGCGTCGGCGGCCCGGCTCAGCAGTTCCGACTGCGGGGTCGCCACCGCGACCTGGTACTCGCGCCGCCGCCGCGACTGCTCGCTGCGTACCTGGTCGACCAGCCGGCGCGTGGCGACCGTGACCAGCCAGCCGCGGGGGTTGTCCGGCACCCCGTCGCCGGCCCACTGGGTCGCGGCGGACAGCAGGGCCTCCTGGGTGGCGTCCTCGCACGCGTCGAACTGCCCGTACCGGCGTACCAGCGCGCCGAGGACCTGCGGCGCCAGTTCGCGCAGCAGGTCCTCGACGTGTGGATCGACGGTCACTGGTCCGGCGCGGCCTCGTGCAGGACCGGCCACAACTCGACCGGATCCGCATCGGCCCAGGGCATGTCCGCGGCGATCTGCTGCGCGCGCTCCTCGCTCTCGCAGTCCAGCAGGTAGAAGCTGGCGATGTACTCCTTGGTCTCCAGGTACGGCCCGTCGGTGACCGCCGGTGCCCCGTCCTTGCGGCGTACCAGTTTGGCGGCGACCGCGTCGGCCAGGCCGTAGGCGCCCAGCAGTTCCCCGGTTTCGCGGTACTTCCTGTTGAACGCGTCCTGCTTGGCGACCTCCTCCGCGAACTTCTCGGCCGGGATCGAGTCCCACTTCTCCTGGTTGCCGTAGATAAGCATCAGGTACTTCATCTCAGGTGTCCCTTCCGGTGTGCGCGCCCCGTCGGCGTGCTGTCATCGCGTAGTCGGAGCGGAGCCGCCGCCCTCGACATCCCGCCGGCATATTTTTTGCCGGGTCGCCGAGACCGGGGTCACGCCTCCCGGGACCGGGAGCGGCCCTCGCTGCGCGTCGCCGGGTGGTCAGCCCGCCGTGGTGGCTGCCGCGGCGGCCGCGGTCGTCGTGGCGATCACGGCCGCCTCCACGCCCTCGATGGCCTTGCGTACCGCCTCGGCCGGCCAGCTGGCGTCCGCGACGGCCTTGAGACGCTCCCGTACCTGCTTGGCAGGCACACCGGGGACGGCGGTCTTCTCCAGGCGCACCGCCCGGACCAGCGCGCACAGGGCGGCGGTACGCGGATCGACCGGCCCGTCGCCGGTCACCGCCGCCCGTAGCCGATCCCGGGTCTCGGTCTCGGGTTCGGGCTGCGCGCCGGTGGCCGACGGGTACCGGGTACGCGGGAAGACCCACAGCACCCTGTCCTGTTCGCGGCGGAGCACACCGGCCTCGACCAGGCCGTCGAGCAGCCGGCCGGGCAGGCCCTTGGCCAGCCGGATGACCCAGTCCTGCGGCTTGCGGTGCTCCGCGCCGATCCGGGCGAGCGCCTCGTCGACGACCGGGTCGCCGGTCGGTGCGGCGTCGGTGACCGTCACCCGTTTGTCCGCCACGTCCACGCGGCCGGCGAGGGCCAGCTCCATGAGCAGGGCGCCGGCCAGCCCGTACCCGAGCATCTGGGTGTTGATCGCCGCGGAGCCGGCGTCGTCGTACGCCAGCAGCAGCAGCTCCTCGGCCAGATTGATCTTCATGACCCCACGGTATCCGGCCGGGCAAGACCCGGTCGGCGAACGCCGCGACCGATTGGCGAACGTTAACATCTACAAAGATTGATTGAAGCCGAGCGGTGCGGCCCGCGGTCGACCCCGGGCCGGGGACGGGAGGCAGTCATGCGGATCCGGATCCGCCGGAGTGCGGCAGCCCGGACAGCGGGCAGGGCGGCGGTCGCCGCGATGGCCGCCGCCGTACTGGTCAGCGGGGCACCGGCACCGGCTCCCGCCGCGGCGGCGCCCGACCACGCCGCCCGGCGGTCGGCCGGCCACCCGGCCGCCCGGCAGCCGACCCGCCACACGGTCACCTTCGACCGGTACTCGCTGATGATCGACGGTGAGCGCACCTACGTCTGGTCGGGCGAGTTCCACCCGTTCCGGCTGCCCAGCCCCGACCTGTGGCGCGACGTCCTGCAGAAGATGAAGGCCAGCGGGTACAACGCCGTCTCGTTCTACTTCGACTGGGGCTACCACTCGCCGAAGCCGGGGGTCTACGACTTCACCGGCGTGCGCGACATGGACCGGCTGCTCACCATCGCCGAGGAGACCGGCCTCTACGTCATCGCCCGGCCCGGCCCGTACATCAACGCCGAGGTCGACGCGGGCGGCTTCCCCGGCTGGCTGACCACTCAGGCCGGCAGGGCGCGCAGCGACGCCCCCGACTACCTGGCCGCGGTCGACGAGTGGCAGACCCACATCGATGCGATCATCGCCCGTCACCAGCTCACCGACGGCGGCGGCTCGGTCATCCTGTACCAGATCGAGAACGAGCTGGCCGCCACCGGCACCTCGCAGTACAACTATCTGCGGCACCTGTACGACACGGTGCGCGCCGACGGCATCACCGTGCCGATCTTCCACAATGACAAGGGCCGCAACGGCTTCTGGGTACCCAGCAGTTCGACCGTGCCGGGCACCGTTCCCGGCCCGGTCGACCTGTACGCCTTCGACGGCTACCCGGGCGGCAGTTGCCGTACCGACGGCACACCCGGCAGCCCGAACGCCGCACCCGACTGGGGCATCCACGGCCCCGGCGGCGGCAAGGGCGGCGCGACGGCCTCACCGGAGACGCCCGGCTTCGTCGCCGAGTTCGGCGGCGGCTGGTTCGACTACTGGGGCAGCAACGGCACGTACCCGTGTACGGCGGTCCGCGAGGGGCCCGGGTACGAGCGGGTCTTCTACGGCACCAACATCGCCAACCGGCTGTCCATCCAGAACTTCTACATGACGTTCGGCGGCACGTCCTGGGGCTGGCTGCCCGCCCCGGTCGTGTACTCGTCCTACGACTACGGCGCCGCCATCGACGAGGCGCGGCAGCTGCGGCCCAAGGCCGCGACGATGAAGGAGCTCGGGTACTTCCTGCAGAGCGTCACGCCGATCACGAAGGTCGACCGGGGCGACCCGGTGACCCCGTCATCGACCGCCGTGCAGGTCTACCACAACGTCAACCCCGACACCGGTACGCACGTCTACTTCGCGGTGCACAACCCGTCCAGCGCCACCACCGACGACACCTTCACGTTCCCGATCGCCACTGTGGACGGTACGTACACCGTGCCGCTGCGACTGCGCGGCCAGGACGCCAAGACGCTGGTCGCCGGGTACGACGTCGAAGGCAACCGCCTGGTCTACTCGACCTCCGAGATCATGACGCACCTGAACGGCCTGCTGCTGTTGTACGGCCGCGACGGTGAGGCCGGCGAGACCGTGCTGCGCTACCCCTCCGCGCCGACGGTACGAGTGCTTGCCGGCAACGTCACCAGCCGGTTCGACCCGGCGACCGGGGACCTCCGGCTGACCTACCCGCACACCGGCCTGGCCCGGGTACGGATCACCGGCGGCGGCCGGTCGCCGCTGACCCTGCTGCTGGCCGACCAGACCACCGCGGACACGTTCTGGCGGCAGGACACGGCGGGAGGCCCGGTACTGGTACGCGGGCCGGAACTGGTCCGCACCGCGCGGGTACGCGGGGAGAGGCTGGACCTGACCGGCGACACCAGCACCGCCTCCGACCTGGAGGTCTGGGCGCCCCGCCGGATCGACGAGGTCACCTGGAACGGCGCGGAGATCCCGGTCGGCCGCGACGGCTCCGA
This sequence comes from Planosporangium spinosum, assembly GCF_049999945.1. Lineage (NCBI taxonomy): Bacteria > Bacillati > Actinomycetota > Actinomycetes > Micromonosporales > Micromonosporaceae > Planosporangium > Planosporangium spinosum. Next base: position 59,769 of record NZ_JBLYUB010000010.1, read on the forward strand.
CAGCCTCGTGTCCCGGCGACCCCTGCCCGGCCCGAAGCCGGTGACCCTGCCCGACCTGTCCACGGCCACCTGGCGCTGGTCGGCGGAGTCGCCGGAGGCGGCGCCCCCCTTCGACGACTCGTCCTGGGCCGTCGCCGACCGGACCACCACCAACAGCACCACCAGGCCGCCGGCCGGCCAGGTCGTGCTGACCGCCGACGACTACGGGTTCCACCACGGCGACGTCTGGTACCGGGGCCGGTTCACCGGCGACGCGCCGGCGAGCGTGAGCCTGCGGTACGGCGGCGGGGGAGCGGGCCTGCTCCAGGCCTGGCTCGACGGCACGTACCTCGGCCAGCACGTCCTGCCCACCGGTGTGGCGTCGCCGCCGACCACCGGTACCGCCTCGTTCACCGTCCCGCCGGCGCTGCGTACGTCCGGCGACCACGTCCTGTCGGTCATGGTGCGCAACGACTCGCACAACGAGGACGGCGGCGTCAACGACGCCCACAAGGAGGGCCGGGGACTCATCTCGTACGCGTTCGACGGTGCCACGCGGCCCGCGGTCACCTGGAAGGTGCAGGGCAACGCCGGTGGCGAGGACATCGCCGACCCGGTCCGGGGCGTGGTCAACAACGGCGGCCTGTACGGCGAGCGCAGCGGCTGGTACCTGCCCGGCTTCCCGGACCGGTCCTGGGCGACCCGCTCGGTGCCCGACACCGCCGCTCCTGCGGGCACATCGTGGTACCGCACCGGGTTCGACCTGCGCGTACCGTCCGGTGTGGACGCCTCGCTCGGGCTGGCGATCGGTGACCCGTCGACGCCACGGTCCGGCGGCCACTACCGGGTGCTCATCTTCCTCAACGGCTGGAACCTCGGCCAGTACGTCGCCGACGTCGGCCCGCAGCACACGTTCGTCCTGCCGACCGGGGTACTCCGGCCGGACGGCCGCAACACCCTGGCGCTCGCGGTGACCAGCGACGGTGGTCCGGCCGACGCGCTGGAGTCGGTACGCCTGACCGACCTCGGCACGGTACGGGGCGGGGTGCCGGTACGCCCGGTCCCGGCGCCGGGGTACTCCGGGCGGTAGTCCACGTGACGGGGCGCCGGTACCGATGACCGGTACCGGCGCCCCGGCGCTGCCAGGTCAGCTCACCTTTCCGGTGCCCGAGTTGCTCTGCACGTTGCTGATCACGGACGAGGTCGCGTCCAGGGAGAAGGAGTACGGCGGGTTCGTGAAGCTCCCGGTACGGGTGATGTCGTTCGTACCGCCGCCGAAGTCGTTGCCGGACTGGTTGATGTACCCGTCGGTCGGGCTGTCCCCGGTCGTCTCGATCGGCGTCGAGACGCTGCGGAAGACGTTGTTCTGGGCCAGGCCCTGCGCGTTCATCCGGGTGTGGATCGCGCCGCTGCCGTTCGAGTAGTAGTTGTTGTAGAAGTGCCCGGTGCCGAAGCGCAGGCTCGGACCGCGGGTGTTGAAGTTGTAGAAGTAGTTGTGGTGGTAGGTCACCCGCAGGTGGCCGGTGTCCTCGCTGGCGTTGCTGTCGCTGTGGCCGACCAGCGAGACCTTGTAGTGGTCGTGCAAACGGTTCCAGGAAACCGTCACGTAGTCGGCGGCGTGGGTGATGTCGACCAGACCGTCGTAGTAGTCCTTGCCGTTGTTCATGTCGCTGGACAGGTCGTTGTGGTCGACCCAGACGTGGGTGCTCTGCTGGATCGTGATCGCGTCGGTGCCCTTGGCCTTCGAGATCTTCAGGTTCCGGATGATCACGTTGTTGGCGTTCTTGACCCGCAGGCCGCCGCCGGTCAGGCCGGAGTTCGCGCCGACGCCGACCACGGTCTTGTCCGAGGTGATGTCCACCTGGCCGGACAGCGAGATGGTGCCGGAGATCTGGATGGTGGACTTGCCGGACGCCTTCGCGGCGGTCTGCAGCGCCGACAGCGAGCTGACGGTCACCGTGCTGCCACCGGCGCCGCCGGTGGTGCCGCCGGACAGCGAGGCGTACCCGTCGGCCGACGCCGCCGCGAGGGCGGGTGCCGGTGCGAGGGCGGGTGCCGGTGCGAGGGCGGGTGCCGGGGTGGCGGCGGACGCGGCCGGGGCGGTGGCGAGGGCGCCACCGGTGACGGCGGCGACGGCCGCCGTGATGAGCAGGGATCCGCGTGGGTGCTTCATCGTTCGTGCGCTCCGATCGTGAGGTGTGGCGGCGTGGCCGGTCGTCGGCCGCCGGTCGGTGTGGGTGCGTCGCCGGTCGGTGTGGGTGCGTCGCCGGTCGGTGTGGGTGCGTCGCCGGTCGGCGCTGGCTGCGCCGGTCGGTTTGGGGTCGCCCCGGCTTGGCGTGGGCCGGTCCGCCGCTTGTCGATGGCTTGGAAAGCGCTTTCCTCTCGGTCAGAGCAATATACATTGACTTAGATTGATGTATAGGCCGACTGGAAACGTTTTCCGAATGCTGCAATTGCGCGATGCTGGGCCGGTCACCGCAGCCCGCCCGGGTAGCACCGTCCGGGCGCCGGGCGCCGGGCGCCGGGCGCCGGTTGCCGGTGCCGGTGCCGGTTGCCGGGCGTTGACCGCCGGTCGCAGGGCGCCGGTACCTGGTCGTCGGTCACGGGGTGTGCGGGCTGCGCTGTAGGGAGCACCGGTCGCGCGTGGGTCGGTCGCGCGTGGGTCGGTCGCGCGTGGGTCGGTCGCGCGTGGGTCGGTCGCGCGGGGTTCGACTGTGGCGTTATGGGCGCTTTGTACCGTTAAGTCGGCCTGTAGGTGCCATCCCGGCGGTGGTGATCGAGCGGTGGCGATCGGCTGGACCTGCGGAACCGCAGCGGACGACTAGGCTGCTGAGGGTGGAGTGGTCACGCGCCGCAGGCGGGAAACGGGCCATCGGGAAACGGGCCATGCCGTGACAGACAGGGTCGACGTCGTCGTCCACCGCAGCGCCGATCATACGGTCGTCGCCGCGAGCGGCAGCATCTATTTCGACACCCACGAGGCGTTGAAGGAGACGCTGCTCGCGCTCGCCGCGGAGGAGAAGCCGCACATCGTTCTCGACCTCAGCGAGGTCGACCTGTGCGACTCGAGCGGCCTCAACATGATGGCCCAGACCCACCTCGTGGCGACCAGCCAGGGCGGCTGGCTCCGACTCGCCGGGGTGCAGCCGATCGTCCGGCAGGTGCTCGACGCCACTCATCTCACCCGCATGCTGCCGCTGTACGGCACCGTCGCGCAGGCGGTGGCAGGCGCGGAGTAGGTGCTGTCTGCGCGGTCGGTCGGGCCGGTTTCTCGTAGATCTTGGAAACTCTGGCACCAATATTGGTGCCCAACTTTCCAAGATTGGAAGGTAATCGCGACCGGGCACGCCCGTCATTGCCTTCCGCTGGTGTCGATGATCGAACAGGCGGACTCCGGCCGTCGCCCGCGTGGGCCGGCGGTGTGGAGTGACCGGATCGTCCATGGTGGAGGCGACCGCGCCGGCCGGCTGCGGTCGCGACCGGCTGCCACGCGACCGGCTCGGCCACGGGACCGGCTCGGCCACGCGACCGGCTGCCACGCGACCGGCTCGGCCACGGGACCGGCTCGGCCACGCGACCGGCCGCGGCCACGCGACCGGCTCGGCCACGGGACCGGCCGCGGTCACGTGGCCGGTCGTCGTCACGCTACCGAGAAGCCACCGTCGACGAAGATGGTCTGGCCGGTGACATACCCGCACGCCGGGCTCGCCAGAAACACCGCCAGGCCGGCGAAGTCCCCGATCAGCCCGTTGCGGCCGACCATCGTGCGGGCCGAGGCCGTGGCCACCCGTGCCGGGTCGGCGAAGAGCGCCTCGTTCATCGGCGTCTCGACGACCCCGGGCGCGATCGCGTTGCAGCACACGCCGTACCGCGACCACGCCTCGGCCTGCGAGCGGGTCAGCCCGGTGAGGCCGGCTTTCGAGGCGCCGTACCCGCCGCTGTTGCCGAAGGCGCGGACGGCCTGCTGTGACGCGAGGTTGATGATGCGACCCCAGCCGCGCGCGGCCATACCGGGGCCGAAGCGCTGCCCGAGCAGGAACGGCGCGTCGAGGTTGACCGCGAAGATACGGTCCCAGTCCGCCACCGTGAGCTCCGCCAGCGGTGGGCGCGGGTTCACCCCGGCGGAGTTGACCAGGATGTCGGGCTCGCCGAACAGGCCCGCCGCCTCGTCGGCGGCGGCGGCGAGCGCCGTACGGTCGCTGAGGTCCACCGCCACGTACCCGGCACGGGGCAGTGTCTCTGCGGTCTCCCGCAGCCGGGACTCGTCCCGGGCCAGCAGGACGACGCTCGCGCCGGCGAGGCCGAGCGCTTCCGCGATGGCCCGTCCGATGCCTGAGTTGCCGCCGGTCACCACGGCCACCCGACCGTCGAGCGAGAAGAGACTGTCGAGGTAGCCCGTCATCGTTCCTGCCTTTCGCTGGTCGCCCGCAGGGCCGTGAGCAGAAGGTCAAGACCGTACGCGTACTGGTCATCGTGGTAACTGGCCCGGGCAAGGGGCGCGGCGAGGGCGGCCATGGTGGGGTACCGGTCGGCCGGCAGCCGTTCGAGCGCGGCGCGGCCGACGGCCGCCGGCTCCACCCGTGGTGAGGTCCACGCTGCCGCACCGATCGCGTAGTGCAGGAGGGTGAGGTGGGCCCGGGCGGCGTCGTCGGGGGAGAAGCCGGCCTCGACCAGTACCCGGAGCTGCGCTTCGGCGGCGCCGGTCGGTGCGTGACCACCCAACGGTCGGGCGACGAGCAGGGCGACCAGGCTCGGGTGCTCGCGCAGCGCCCGGTGGAAGGTCAGGTTGATCTCCCGGATGTGCTCCCACCACGGCCGGTTCTCCGCGGCCCGGTCGGGGTCATGCCCGCCGGCCTCACTCTGCGCCGGGATGCTGGCCTCGTCCTGCGCCGGCGTGCCGGCCTCGCCCTGCGCCGGCGTGCCGGCCTCGCCCTGCGCCGGGATGCTGGCCTCGCCCTGCGCCGGGATGCTGGCCTCGCCCTGCGCCGGCATGCCGGCCTCGCCCTGCGTCGGCGTGCCGGGCTCGACGCCGGGCAGCCGGGCCAGCCCGTGCTCGCGGGCAGCGTCGAGAATGTCCTCCTTGGTGCTGACATGGGTGTAGAGCGCCATCGGAGCGACGCCGAGCCGGGCGGCGAGGGATCGGATCGTCAGAGCCGCCACCCCGTCGCGGTCCATCAACTCCAACGCGGCGGCGGCGATCGTGCTCCGGTCGAGCGTGTGCCGCGGTGCGCGGGCCCTGCGTTGCGTCATGGTGGTCGTCCTCACAGTCAAGCTAACGTACTTAGTACGTTACTGTGACCGGCATGCGCGCCATTCAGATCTCTCGTTACGGCGGCCCGGAAGTGCTCGAGTCCGTCGAGCTGCCGGAGCCCGTACCCGGGCCGGGCCAGATCCTGGTCGACGTGGTCGCGGCCGGCGTCAACTACGCCGACACCCACCTCGCCGACGGGTCGTACCTCAGCAGCCCCGAGCTGCCCTTCGTGCCGGGCTCGGAGGTGATCGGTCGCACGGCCGACGGCCGCCGCGTCATGGCCCTGCTGGGCGGTGGCGGCGGGTACGCCGAGAAGGCGGTCGTACCGGCCGCGCTCGCCGTCGACGTGCCGGAGTCGATCGCCGACGGCGAGGCGCTCGCCCTGCTCGTCCAGGGCCTGTCCGCCTGGCACATGCTGCGGGTCAGCGCCCGGCTGGCGGCCGGCGAGACCGTCGTGGTCAACGCCGGTGCGGGCGGCGTCGGGTCCCTGGCCGTCCAGTTGGCCAAGGCGTTCGGCGCCGGCCGGGTCATCGCCACCGCCTCCACGCCCGACAAGCAGAAGCTCGCGCTGGACCTGGGCGCGGACGTCGCCGTCTCCGGCGACCCCGACGGGTACGCCGAGCGCGTCATCGAGGCCAACGGCGGCAAGCGCGTCGACGTGGTCCTCGACCCGGTCAGCGGTCCGGTGTTCGACGCCGCCCTCGGCACGCTCGGGCAGTTCGGCCGGCTCGTCACGTTCGGCGCCGCGTCCCGGCAGGTCGCCCAGCCGGTCGAGCCGGCCCGCCTGATGAAGCGCAACCTGTCGGTGATCGGGTACTGGCTCAGCCCCGCGCTCGCCGTACCGGGCATGTTCGCCCCGCCGCTGGCCGAGCTGTTCGAGCTGGTCGCCGCCGGTCGGCTGCGCCCGGTCGTCGGCGGCGAGTACCCGCTGGCCGAGACCCGCCGGGCTCACGAGGACCTGTTGGCGCGCCGGACCACCGGCAAGCTGATCCTGCGACCGTAGAGGGAGGGCCGATGTCGGTCGAATCCGTGCTGTACACCGCCGCCGCCACCGCGCGCGGTGGCCGGGACGGCCGCGTCACCAGCGACGACGGCCAGCTCGACCTGCGCGTGGCGCCGCCGAGGGAACTGGGCGGACCCGGCGGGGCCACCAACCCGGAGCAGTTGTTCGCCGCCGGGTTCGCCGCCTGCTTCCACAGCGCGCTCATGCTCGTGGCCCGGCAGGCGAAGCAGGACGTGACCGGCTCGTCGGTCACCGCCCGGGTGGGTCTCGGCAAGCTCGCCGGCGACGGAGGGTACGGCCTGAGCGTCAACCTGGTCGTGGAGCTGCCGGGGGTCGCCCGCGACACGGCCCGGGAACTGGTCGCGCGGGCCGACGCGGTCTGCCCGTACTCCAACGCCACCCGTGACAACATCACCGTCACGCACGAGGTGACCGGTACCGCGTAGGCCGGAGCCGCGTAGGCCGGCACCGGTCTACGCGGCGCAACTTCCGGGAAGTTGTGGTCTCCGGGTGGGGCTGATACCACAACTTCCCGGAAGTTGCGTCGATCATGGCCGGGCCACGACCACGCCGTTCCTGGGCGGGGTCAGATCCAGCGGCCGCCGAGCCACATCCGGGCCGACCACTCCGCGTACGTGATGGCCTTCCCGGTGTAGATCGGGTAGAAGTACGCGAAGCACAGCGCCACGAGGACCACGTACAGCGCCGCGAAGCTGGTGCCGAACAGGCGCCGGTCGGACAGTTGCCGGCCGGGTGCCTGGGGCGGGCCGATGATCGCGCCGAGCACGTACACCACCGCGAGGACGAGGAACGGCGTCGCCGGCAGGGCGTAGAAGTAGAACATCGTGCGGTCTTTGATCTCGTACCAGAACCAGGGCACGATGCCGGCGGCCGCGCCGAGCCCGATCGCCAGGGCCCGCCAGTCGCGCCGGGCGATGCCGATCCAGGCCAGCCCGACCAGCGCCGGCAGGAACGACCACCACAGCACCGGCGTGCCGAGCAGCAGCACCTCCGCCGAGCAGCTCGGCGCCCCGCACGAAACGTCCGCCTTGTAGTCGAACGCCACGGGACGCCCCAGCAGCAGCCACTGCCACGGCCACGACTGGTACCGGTGCGGGTCGTGCAGGCCGGTGTGGAACCGAAACGCCTGCGCGTGGTACTCCCACAGGTTCTGCAGCGCCCCGATGACCGGCAGTTCCCGCTGGTGGAGGTTGTTGGCGAGGTAGTGGCGGGCCCAGCCGTCGTCGGACAGGAACCACCCGGTCCAGGACGCGAGGTAGACGCCGACGGCGACTCCCACGAACGCCGCGACCCACCCCGCCTCGTCCAGGATCGTGTCCCGCCAGGGCCGGCGGACCCCGGCGGCGCGCCGGGTGCCGATCTCCCACAGGATGATCAGTACGAGGAACAGCGCGAAGTGCCACAGCGCGCTCCACTTGACCGCAGCGGCACAGCCGATCATCACGGCGGCCGCCAGGCGCCACCACGGCACGCCGGTGCGCGGCCGGCCCGCCCGGCCCGGCCGGGTCGGGTCGAGCCCCGACTCCATCGCCGCCAGCCACCTGGCCCGCCGCTGGTCGCGGTCGAGGATCAGGCAGGCGAACCCGGCCAGGACGAACGTCATCAGGAAGATGTCGAGCAGCGCGGACCGGGACAACACGAAGTGCATCCCGTCGAGGGCCAGCAGCAGGCCGGCGGCGCAGCCGAGCACGGTGGAGCCGAACAGCCGCCGCGCCAGCCGGACCAGGATCAGCACCGACAGCGTGCCGAAGACCGCCGCCCCGATCCGCCAGCCGAACTCGCCGTGGGTGAGCCAGCCGCCGTGCCCGTTCCGGCCGAACAGCCACTCGCCGGTACCGATGATCCACTTGCCGAGCGGCGGGTGGACCACGAAGTCGCCGGCGTTGTTCTCCGGGCGCCACTCGACGCCGTGGTCGAACAGTTCCTGACCCTCGGTCGCGTAGTACGTCTCGTCGAAGATCTTGCCGCGCGGGTGGGTCAGGCCGATCAGGCGTAGCGCCCCCGCGATCAGCACGACCACCGCGGTGGCCAGCCACGACCACGGGTCCCGGCCGACGCGGGGCAGCAGCCGCCGCCGCACCGACTCCGGCACGGCCGAGCCGGCACCGTCGCGGGACGGGTCTGCTGGCACGTCCGGATCCACAGTTGGGTTACCGGCGGTCACTATCATGCCGGTCGATCCATCGTCGGTCACTACACCCGAGCCCACGTGGCGATCGTAGGCTGCCCTTGCGAAACGTGCGCACCCCGACCACGAAGTGCGCCTACCCCGAACCGCGATAAAGGAGACGCCGAGTGGCCCTGATCCTGCTCGGCGCGCCGCTCGGAAACGTCGGCGACGCCTCAGCCCGACTCCGGGACGTGCTGGCCACCGCCGACGTCGTGGCCGCCGAGGACACCCGCCGGCTGGCCCGGCTGGCCCGCGAACTGGACGTCACGGTGACCGGCCGGATCGTGTCCTACTTCGAAGGCAACGAGCAGCGGCGTACGCCCGAGCTGGTCGACGCGCTCACCGGCGGCGCGACCGTCGCGCTGATCACCGACGGCGGCATGCCGAGCGTGTCCGACCCCGGCTTCCGACTGGTACGCGCGGCGCTCGACGCCGGCGTACCGGTCACCTCGGCGCCCGGACCGAGCGCGGTGACCACCGCTCTCGCGCTGTCCGGCCTGCCGTCGGACCGGTTCTGCTTCGAGGGCTTCCCGCCCCGCAAGCCCGGGGAGCGGCGCGGATACCTCGCCCGGCTGGCCGGCGAGCCCCGCACGCTGGTCTTCTTCGAGGCTCCACACCGGGTCGCCGACACCCTGGCCGACCTCGCCGCGGCGTTCGGCCCGGACCGCCCGGCGGCCCTGTGCCGGGAGCTGACGAAGGTGTACGAGGAGATCCGCCGGGCGCCGCTCGGTGAGCTGGCCGCGTCGGCGGTCGAGGACCCGCCGCGCGGCGAGATCACGCTGGTGGTCGCGGGGGCACCCGCCGTACCGGCCGCTCCGCCGACCACCGCGGAGCTGGCCGCCGACGTGGCCGCGCGGGAGGCGGAGGGTACGCCCCGGAAGGCCGCCATCGCCGCCGTCGCGGCAGAGCGGGGAGTACCCCGTCGGGAGGTGTACAACGCCGTCCACGCGCCCGGTGAGCAGCGGTGACCGCGGCTGCCGGTTAACCGGATCAGCGGCGACCGTGGCTACCAGGCGGCGGCGAGGACCCCGACGGCCAGCAGCAGCGGGCCGCCGACGCTCATCAGGTACCCGGTGACCCGGGCCCGCCGGGTCTCCAACCGCCCGGCCCCGGTCACCCAGCCGATGGTCAGCCCGCACAGCACGACCAGCGCGATGCCCACGATCCACCGCAGGTGCAGCGAGGAGGACGGGCCGGCGTACGCGATGCGTCCCTTGGCCGACACCATCCGCGCCGGTACCTGCGCGCCCGCGTGGTGGGCGTCGCGGGCCAGCGCGCTCACCGCCACCCGGTCCCGGGTGAAGCCGGCCGACGTGAACGTGCCGACGCAGCGTGCCTGAAGGCCCCCGCCGGCGCACTTCGTCACGGTCGCCGTACCGGTCTGGGCGTGGCCGACGGCCAGCCAGAACGGGTCGGCGCTGACCCAGCCGAAGAAGCCCGCCAGTAGCCCGAGCAGCAGCAGCGCGGCCAGGCCGACCGCCGGCGGCCGGGACTTTCTGGAGCGCCGGCGCGGCGGCCGCTGCGCCGGCCGCTTGGTCGTCGTCTTCCGGCCGCCCCGCATCATCTGGATCTCGGGTGCTTCCCAGGCGCCGTCCTTGCCCGACCTGGACCGGGCCTTCTCCGCCGCCCGCGCGCCGGTTGCCTCGTCGTCCGCCGGTGTGCCGGTCGCCTCGTCGTCCGCCCGCGCGCCGGTTGCCTCGTCGTCCGCCGGTGCACCGGTCGCCTCGTCGTCCGACCACAGCGGGAAGCCGCTGTCCTGGGCCGCCGGCGGTGCCTCCGCCACCACCGGGACGGCGGTCCGGGTACTGGCTGGCGCTTCGGCCGTGGCCGGGCGGGCCGGTGTCCCGGCGGCGGCCAGGGTCGCCGCTCGGGTGGTGGCGCGCCGGGCCGGTGCCCTGGTGACCGTGGCGTCGGTCGGGGACGGCGCCCGGGTTGGCTCGGCCGCGGCGGGGCGGGGTGGCGGCGTCTTCCCGGGCTCGGCCGCGGCGGGCCTGGCCGGGGCGTTTCCGGGCTCGGCCGCGGCGGGCCTGGCCGGGGCGTTTCCGGGCTCGGCCGCGGCGGGCCTGGCCGGGGCGTTTCCGGACTCGGCCGCGGCGGGCCTGGCCGGGGCGTTTCCGGACTCGGCCGCGGCCCGTCCGGGCGGAGTGCCGGCGGGCTCGGCCACCGGCCGGTCGGTACCGGCGGCCCGTGGAGCCTGCCGGGTGTAGGAGACCTCGGGCCCGCTGGGCCGGGCGTGCCGGCCGCTCCTGGCAGCCGCGCCCGCCCCGGCGGACGCAGCGCCGGCTTCGGGCGAGATGGGATCGGTGTCGCCGTCCCAGATCGACAGCCGCCCGGCCGCGGCGTCGCCACCGGTACGGGAGGTCGCCTCGCGGTGGGTCTGGGCCGCGGTGCCGCCGGTGTAGGTGGTGGCGCCGGTCCGGGCGGAGGACCGCTGCGCCCCGGGGTCGTTCATGCCGCGCCACCAGTCGCTGTTGGGGCTGGGAGCGGGCCACGGGCGGGCTCCGGCGGGAACGGCCGAGCCGGCGGTCGTCGCCGGGGCGGTGGCGTCATCCGGGACAGGCAGCGGCCGTGGTGTCACGTTGGGCACGGGATCGGTCACGGTCTTCATTGCACACCTACCGGCGGATATGACCATGCATCCGGCGCCGCGTGTCGGCGTAGGAAAGTGCCGGTTCATGCGGTCGGGGCAGGAGTCACTACGCTTGAACGCCATGAGTCACGTTCTCGCCGCGGTCGCCTGGCCCTACGCCAACGGCCCGCGCCACATCGGCCACGTCTCCGGCTTCGGAGTCCCTTCCGACGTTTTCAGCCGGTACATGCGGATGGCCGGTCACGACGTGCTCATGGTGTCGGGCACCGACGAACACGGCACGCCGATCCAGGTCCAGGCCGACGCCGAGGGGGTCACCCCGCGGGAGCTGGTCGACCGGTACAACCGGGTGATCGTGGAGGACCTGCACGGGCTGGGCCTGTCCTACGACCTGTTCACCCGCACCACGACCGGCAACCACTACACGGTGGTGCAGGAGATGTTCGAGACCCTGTACCGCAACGGGTACATCGTCGCGAAGACCACGCTCGGCGCGATCTCGCCGTCGACCGGCCGTACCCTGCCCGACCGCTACATCGAGGGCACCTGTCCGATCTGCGGGTACGACAACGCCCGCGGTGACCAGTGCGACAACTGCGGCAACCAGCTCGATCCCGAGCAGCTCGTCAACCCACGAAGCAAGATCAACGGCGAGACGCCGAAGTTCGTGGAGACCGAGCACTTCTTCCTCGACCTGCCCGCGCTGGCCCAGGCGCTGAACAAGTGGCTGGACGGTCGGGAGGGGTGGCGGCCGAACGTCCTGCGCTTCTCCAAGAACCTCGTTGAGGACCTCCAGCCGCGCGCGATCACCCGCGACCTGGAGTGGGGCGTACCGGTGCCGCTGGAGGGCTGGCGTGACCGCTCCGACAAGCGGATCTACGTGTGGTTCGACGCGGTGATCGGTTACCTGTCGGCGTCGATCGAGTGGGCCCGCCGTTCCGGGGACCCGGAGGCCTGGCGCCGGTGGTGGCAGCTCGACGCCGGCGCACGTTCCTCGGGTGGCGAAGCGGCCCGCCAGTACTACTTCATGGGCAAGGACAACATCGTCTTCCACTCGGTGATCTGGCCGGCGATCCTGCTCGGATACGACGGCGAGGGCTCCCGGGACGGTAAGCCCGGCAACCTCGGCCGGCTGGAACTGCCGACCGAGGTCGTCTCCAGTGAGTACCTGACGATGGAGGGTCGCAAGTTCTCCTCCTCGCGCCGCGTGGTGATCTACGTGCGTGACTTCCTGGAGCGCTACGACGCCGACGCGCTGCGGTACTTCATCGCCGTGGCCGGTCCGGAGTCGAACGACACGGACTTCACCTGGGCGGAGTTCCTGCGGCGCAACAACGACGAGCTGGTCGCCGGCTGGGGCAACCTGGTCAACCGGTCGATCTCCATGGCGGCCAAGAACTTCGGAGCCGTCCCGACGCCCGGTCCGCTGACCGAGGCCGACGAGGCGCTACTGGCGACCGTCCGGGCTGGCTTCGAGTCGGTCGGCGGGCTGATCTCCAAGCACCGGCAGAAGGCCGCGATCGGTGAGGCGATGCGCCTGGTCGCCGAGGTCAACAAGTACATGTCGGAGTCGGCGCCCTGGAAGCTCAAGGACGACAAGGACCGGATGGGGACGATCCTCTACGTGACGCTCCAGGCGGTCAGCGATCTCAACACGATGTTGACGCCGTTCCTGCCGCACGCCGCGCAGCGCATCCACGAGCTGCTCGGCGGCACCGGGGTGCACGCGCCGATGCCGTCCATCGTCGAGGTGTCCGACCTCGACGGCGGCCCGGACTACCCGATCCTGACCGGCGACTACTCCGTCGGCGCCCGGTGGGAGTCGGTACCGTTGCCGGCCGGCCGGCAGCTCACGGCCCCGACGCCGGTGTTCCGCAAGCTCGACCCGTCGATCGTCGACGAGGAGCTGGCGCGGCTGGAGTCGTAACTCCGGAGGTTACAGGGGATAGGCGAGGTCGACCTCGCGCGCCTCGACCACCTCGGCGGCCGGCGCCCACGTCTCGTAGACGCCCCGCTCGACGCAGTGCGCGCCGAACCGGTCGACCGTCTCCGCGTCCGGCCGGCACGGCCGTACCCGCAGCCACCCGCCCTCGCTGCGCACAACCGTGCAGAGCGAGTCGCGCCAGCGGGCGTACACGGTGCGCCGGGCGATCGCGTCCACCGGGTACCGGGCCGCGCGCACCTTCGCCGCGAGTCGGAACTCGCCGGGCGGATCGGCGATCGCGTCGTACAGCTCGCCCTTGTAGCGGCCCACGAACCGGGTCGGCGCGGGCGGCACCGGGAAGTACTCCTGGTCGCCGGGGAAGCCGTCGGGGACGTCGGACAGCAGGTGGCGCCATTGTGGGCCCCACATGCGGGTCCAGCACTGCTGCTCGGCGAGGTACGTGTACAGCGTCACCTCGGTGCCGTCGGCGGTGAACGCCAGCAGGGACGCGTTCGCGGTCAGCGGCAGGTCGGTCAGGTCGGTGGTGACGAACTCGGGGACGAGGTGTCGGTCGGCGGAGGCGAATCCGCTGCCGATGACGGGCGGGCCCAGCCGGTCCCGGGGCGGCATCGTGACCAGTCCCGGGTGGGAGTCGACCAGCGGGACCGCGTAGTCGCGGGGATCGACCGCGCGCCAGCGCAGGGCGAAGACCGCGTCGCCGGGTTCGGTGCCGTCGCCGAGCAGCACGCCCAGCTCCGCCGGGGTACGCAGGTGGGCCACGTCGTACTCGCGGTAGCAGAAGCCGCTCGGCAGCCAGCCGTGCAGGTAGCCGAGGACCTGGCGGGCCGACAGCACCTTCATCATCCGGGTGCCGCGCCGGACCGTGGCGCTGAGCCGGATCGCGGCCACGGCCGAGCCGGCGGCGGCCGGCTGCTGGCTGAGCCGGTGCAGGCCGGCCCAGTCCAGTGCGCGGCTGACCGGCATCCGCAGCGGCTGGTCCAGCGGCTCGTCGGAGCTTCCGGAGCCGCTGGTGCCGAGCACGTCGGTGGCGTGCGCGAACCGCCGGTACCGGTGGCGGGCGCCGGGGCGTGGGTTGGGCAGGAAGCCGGGCAGGTCGCGGTCGGCGAACAGCTCGTAGGCGGCGCCCTTGGCTACCTCTTCGGCGGGGAACCACGTGCCCTCGTGGAGCACCCGCAGTGACGTGTCCGCCGATGTCGACGGCTCGCTTGTGCGCCCACTCACTGTCACCCGGCCGACACTAGGAGAGGTCGATGAACGTGATGTGAACTCACGATCGGGTGAACAGACGATGTGCCTTATCTGAAAGTACGAGTTCGGCGTGTGTGATGCTGGCGGCGTGAGTACCCAGACCTCCGGTGCCGGCGCCCCCACGCCGGGTGAGAGCCGCAAGGCGCGTGCGGCCCGCCGGGCCGGCGAGTTCCCGCCGCCGCCCGAGCCGCTGCGCGTACCCGTGATCGACAGCCACACCCACCTCGACATCACCCTCAACGAGGGCGGTACCGACGGTCCGGACAGCGTCGAGGCGGCGATCGCGCTGGCCCGTGCCGCCGGCGTGGACCGGCTGGTGCAGGTCGGGGTGGACGTCGACTCCTCCCGCTGGGGGGTCGAGGTGGCCCGCACGTACCCCGCGGTCGTGGCGACCGTGGCGCTGCACCCCAACGACGCCCCGCGCGTGCCCGACCTGGACGCGGCGCTGCGCGAGATCGAGAGCCTGGCCGCCGACCCGCGGGTACGCGGCATCGGCGAGACCGGCCTGGACACGTTCCGCACCGGTGACGAGGGCCGCGCCGCGCAGGAGGCGAGCTTCCGGGCGCACATCGGCTTCGCCAAGCGGTACGGCAAGCCCCTGGTCATCCACGACCGCGACGCGCACGCCGACGTCCTGCGGGTACTCGACGACGAGGGTGCGCCGGACACGGTGGTGCTGCACTGCTTCTCCGGTGACGCGGAGTTCGCGGCTGAGTGCGTGCGGCGCGGGTACGTGCTGAGCTTCGCCGGTACCGTCACGTTCGGCAGCGCCGGCAACCTGCGCGAGGCGGCCGCCGTGACCCCGGCCGACCAGTTGCTGGTGGAGACCGACGCGCCGTACCTGACGCCCACCCCGTACCGGGGGCGGCCGAACGCCTCGTACCTGATCCCGCTGACGGTGCGGGCCCTCGCGGAGGTCAAGGGCGCCGACCTGGACGAGCTGGCCGCGGCGATCTCGGCGACCGGGGACCGGGTCTTCGGCCCCTGGTGAACCGGCCACCGGGCGACGGGGCACAGCCGTCCTGGCGCGCAAGCGCGCGGCACCGTCCTGAGCGGACCCGGCGGTCCGGGGATACCCACCCGCGCCCGGCTGCGCATACGATCCGGGCGTGGCGGAGAACCTTCCCGAGCGCGCCGACCCCCGACAGTTGCGCGCGTCGGACGCGGATCGCGAACGGGTGGCCGACGTCCTGCGCAGGGCCGCGGCCGAGGGCCGGCTGACCCTCGACGAGCTGGGTGAGCGGCTGGCCGTGGTCTACGCGGCGAAGAGCTACGCCGAGTTGGAACCGGTCACCAGCGACCTGCCGGCGGCGCCGCTGGCCGGCCCGGGCCCCGCGCACGACGTCCGCCCGGTCGACGGTGAGCGGGTGCCGGGTACCGCGGTGGCGATCATGAGCGGGTTCCACCGTGCCGGACGGTGGCCCGTACCGCGCCGGTTCACCAGCCTGGCGTTCTGGGGCGGCGGCAAGATCGACCTGCGGGAGGCGCGGTTCCTCGAGGGTGCGGTGCGGATCCGGGCCTTCGCCGTCATGGGCGGCATCGAGATCGTCGTGCCGGAGGAGGCTGAGGTGCACGTCACCGGCGTCGGCATCATGGGCGGCTTCGAGCACGCGGCGGACGGTCCCGGCGTGCCGGGCGGGCCTCGGGTCACCGTCAGCGGCCTCGCGTTCTGGGGCGGCGTGTCGGTGCGCCGCCGCGCAGGCGACGAGGAGCTGCGCCGGCGGCGGGAGGAGCGCAAGCGCCGGAAGCTGGAGCGCGGGAAAGCCGCCGACTGACGCGCCGGCGGGGAGGCCCCCGTCACGCCGGCGGGGAGGCCGCCCACCGGCGTGACGGGGGGAGCCCGAGCGCGGCGGATCATGGTGGTGGCAAGCTGTCGGGGTGACGTTACTGGGGCCGGCCGAGGTACGTGAGCTGGCGACGCGGCTGGGGGTACGCCCGACCAAGACGCTCGGGCAGAACTTCGTGCACGACCCCAACACGGTCCGGCGCATCGTCCGTGCCGCCGAGCTCGACCCGGCCGACGTCGTGGTCGAGGTCGGCCCCGGCCTCGGCTCCCTCACGCTCGCCCTGCTGCCGCAGGTCGACCGGGTGTACGCGGTGGAGATCGACCCGACCCTCGCGGCCGCGCTGCCGGCGACCGTCGCCGCGCACGACCCCGAGCACGCCGACCGGCTGCGGGTGATCAACCGGGACGCGCTGAAGGTACAGCGGGAGGACTTCGACACCGCGCCGACCGCTCTGGTGGCCAACCTGCCCTACAACGTGGCCGTACCGGTCGTGCTGCACCTGCTCGCGACGCTGCCGAGCCTGCGCCACGGCCTGGTCATGGTGCAGAAGGAGGTCGCCGACCGGCTCACCGCCGGGCCGGGTTCGAAGATCTACGGGATACCGAGCGTGAAGCTGGCCTGGTACGCCGTCGCCCGGCAGGCCGGCCGGGTACCGCCGGGGGTCTTCTGGCCGGTGCCCAACGTCGACTCCGGCCTGGTGGCGTTCACCCGCCGGGACCCGCCCGCCGACATCGGCCGCGATGCGGTCTTCGACGTCGTCGACGCCGCGTTCGCGCAGCGGCGCAAGACCCTGCGCGGGGCGCTCGCCGGCTGGGCCGGGGGCCCGGACGAGGCCGAACGGCTGCTGCGCGCGGCCGGCGTCGACCCGCAGACCCGGGGCGAGGCCCTGCCGGTCGAGCGGTTCGTCGCCATCGCGGCGGCGGCCGGAGGGCGGCCGGCGGGCGGCCGGGCCGGACAAGGTCGCGGCCGCGGGTAAGGTTTGCGGCGTGACAGAACCCCTCGACGAGGAGGAGTACGAGCGGCCCCGGCTGGGCGCGTCCGGGCCGGTGCGCGTCCGCGTGCCCGCGAAGGTCAACCTCCACCTGCACGTCGGGCCGGTCCGCGGCGACGGCTACCACGAGCTGGTCACCGTCTACCACGCGATCTCGCTCTACGACGAGCTGACCGCCCGCCGCGGCGACACCCTCACCCTGACCATGGAGGGCGAGGGCGCCGGCGAGCTTCCCCTCGACGACGACAACCTCGTCCTGCGCGCCGCCCGCGCGCTGGCCCACCACACCCAGCGCCGCCCGTACGCCCGGCTGCACCTGCGCAAGCAGATCCCGGTCGCGGCCGGCCTGGCGGGCGGCAGCGCCGACGCCGCCGCGGCGCTGGTGGCCTGCGACGCGCTGTGGGGCACCAACCTGGGCCGCGACGAGCTGGCCGCGGTGGCCGCCGAGGTCGGCTCGGACGTACCGTTCCTGGTCCTCGGCGGGACGGCGCTGGGCACCGGGCGCGGCGAGCGGGTCAGCCCGGTCCTGGCCAGCGGCCACAGCTGGCACTGGGTCGTGGCGGTCGCCGACGGCGGCCTGTCCACCCCCGCCGTCTACCGGGAACTGGACCACCTGCGCGGCTACGGCGCCGCGCCGCCCTCGGTCGGTGCCCCCGACCGCCTGCTGGCGGCGCTGCGGCAGCGGGATCCGTCGGTGCTCGCCGACGCGCTCGGCAACGACCTCCAGGCCGCGGCGCTGTCGCTGTGGCCGGAGCTGCGCGGCACGCTCGACACCGGGTACGAGGCGGGCGCGCTCGCCGGCCTCGTCTCGGGCTCCGGGCCGACCTGCGTGTTCCTCGCCGCGGACGCCCGCCACGCCGAGTCGCTGGCCAAGGAGCTGGTCGCCAGCGGCGTGTGCCGGTCCGCGCAGCCGGCCCACGGCCCGGTCGCCGGTGCGAGGGTGGTGTAGTGGCCAACATCGTCAACCTGGACCGGGTCAGCAAGGGGTACGCGGCGGGTCAGCTGCTCGACGAGGTCTCCCTCGGCCTGGACGACAACGACCGGGTCGGGGTGGTCGGGCTCAACGGCGCCGGCAAGTCGACCCTGCTCAAGCTGATCACCAAGGCGGTCGAGCCTGACTCCGGCCGGGTCACCCAGCGGCGCGACCTGCGCGTACTGTCGCTGCCGCAGACGCTCGACCTGCCGCCCGGCGCCACCGTCCGCGACGTCGTCCTCGGCACCACGTGGCTGCCCGAGGGCTTCGCCGCCGAGCACGAGTGGGCCGGCGACGCCGGCGTCCGCACCGTGCTCACCGGCCTCGGCATGCCCGATCTCGGCCTGGACGCGCCGGTGGAGCCGATGTCCGGCGGGGAGCGGCGGCGGGTCGCGCTCGCGGCGCTGCTCATCCGCTCCTCCGACCTGCTCATCCTGGACGAGCCGACCAACCACCTGGACATCCCCGGCATCAGTTGGCTCGCCGCGCACCTGCTGCGCCGGCGCGGCGCGCTGATCGTCGTCACCCACGACCGCTGGTTCCTCGATGCCGTCGCGACCGCGACCTGGGAGGTCGGCGACGGCACCGTCCGTTCCTACGAGGGCGGGTACGCGGCCTGGACGCTCGCCCGCGCGGAGCGGGCCCGGGTCGAGGCCGCGGCCGAGGCGAAGCGGCAGAACCTGCTCCGCAAGGAGATCGCCTGGCTGCGCCGGGGCCCGCCGGCGCGGACCAGCAAGCCCCGGTTCCGCATCGACGCGGCCAACGCGCTGATCGCCGACGTGCCGCCGGTACGCGACACGGTGTCGTTGCAGCGCCTGGCCACCGCCCGGCTCGGCAAGCAGGTGTACGAGCTGGACGACGTCTCCGTGACGCTCGGCGGCAAGTCACTGCTCGACCACGTCACCTGGAACATCGGCCCCGGCGACCGCATCGGCATCGTCGGCGCCAACGGCGCGGGCAAGTCGACCCTGCTACGGGTCCTCACCGGCAGCCTGGAGCCCGACTCCGGCCGGATGCGGCGCGGTCAGACGGTACGGCCGGCCTTCCTGTCGCAGGAGTTGCGCGAGCTGCCGCTGCACCTGCGGGTCCTGGAAGCCGTCGAGGAGGTCGCCCGGCGGGTCGTGCTGGGCGATCGTGAGGTGTCGGCCGCCCAGCTCGCCGAGGAGTTCGGCTTCTCCGGCGCCCGGCTGTGGACGCCGGTGGGTGACCTGTCCGGCGGCGAGAAGCGGCGGCTGCAGCTGCTGCGCCTGCTCGCCGCCGAGCCGAACCTGCTGCTGCTCGACGAGCCGACCAACGACCTCGACATCGATACGCTCACCGCGCTGGAGGATCTGCTCGACAGCTGGCCGGGCACGGTCATCGTGGCCAGCCACGACCGGTACCTGGTGGAGCGGGTCTGCGACACGGTGGTCGCGATGTACGGCGACGGCAAGGTCCGTGACCTGCCGGGCGGCATCGACGAGTACCTGGCGACGCTGGGCACGCCGGCCGGTGCCGCGGGCGGCCGGCCGGCTGCTGCGGCGTCGCGACAGCCGGCCGGGGCTCATGCCGGCGCGCCGGCTGCGGCCGGCATGAGCGCGGGGGAGCTGCGCGCCGCCAAGAAGGAGCTGACCCGGCTGGAACGGCTGATGAGCCGGCTGGAGCAGCGTGAGGCGACCCTGCACGAGCAGCTGGCCGTCCACGCCACCGACTACGAGAAGGTCGCCGCGCTCGACGCGGAACTGCGGTCGGTACGCGAGGAGCGCTCGGCCACCGAGGAGGCCTGGCTGGAGCTGGCGGAGCGGGTACCCGAGGTATAGACCGCCGTCCCGTGGGGAAGAATGCACCCCATGGCGCATATTCCGATCAACCACCCGCTGCGGCCGCTCTACCGGGCGCTGTCCGGCCTTATCGGGCTGTACGTGCTGCTCTTCGGCATCATCGGTTTCATCAGCACCCACAACCTGGACTTCTTCGCCCGTCACGGCGAGTGGGTGCTGGGGTTGCTGACCAACCCGGCGTTCTCGGTGCTGTCGATCATCACCGGTGCGATCGTGCTGGCCGGTGCGGTGATCGGGCGCAATGTGTTCGTCGCTCTCAACCTGGCCGGCGGCGCGATCTTCCTGATCGCCGGCATGGCGATGATGGCGCTGCTGCGGACCGACGCGAACTTCCTCTCCTTCTCCATGGTCAACTGCGTCATGTCGTTCATCTTCGGCATGGTGTTCTTCGCCGCCGGCCTCTACGGCAAGGTGGGTCCGACCGAGGCCGCGGACGCCGAGCACAGCTTCCGGACCGGTCAGCCCGCGCACTGACCGACGCGCGGTTCACCGACGCCGGGCGCCGCAACCACACCGTACGGGGTGGCTAGCGACGCCTGGCGTTGGTGATCAGCGACGGCTTGGCCTCGAGGTGGGACAGCCCGTTCCAGGCGAGGTTGACCAGGTGCGCCGCGACCGTGTCCTTGCGTGGCTTGCGTACGTCGAGCCACCAGCGCCCGGTGAGGGCCACCATGCCGACGAGGGCCTGCGAGTACAGTTCCGCCAGCTTCGGGTCGTACCCCCGGGCCTTGAACTCGGCGCCGAGGATGTGCTCGACCTGGTGTGCGACGTCGTTGAGGACGCTGACGAAGTTGCCCGTGGTCGACATCACCGGAGACTCCCGCGCCAGGACCTGGAAGCCGTCGGTGTCGTTCTCGATGTAGTCCAGCAGTGCGAGCGCCGCCTGTTCGAGCAGCTCACGTGGGTGGCCGGCGGTCAGTGCGGTGGTGATGCGCTCCAGCAGTGCCCGGACCTCCCGGTCGACGACGACCGCGTACAGACCCTCCTTGCCGCCGAAGTGCTCGTACACGACGGGCTTGGAGACCTTGGCCCGGGCCGCCACCTCCTCGATGGAGGTCGCGTCGAAACCGCGCTCGGCGAACAGTTTCCGACCGATCACGATCAACTGCTCCCGGCGCTGCGCGGACGACATCCGTACCCGTGACGTGGACTTCGGCGGGGTAACAGCGTCACCGCCGCGCGGCGTCGCGGGCCGCGCGGCGGTCGCGCGTGGTTCGTCGTTATTCGCTTTGTCTGTCACTAGCTCATCGTGCCAGCGCGGTCCAGCCTTTTGGCGTCCAACCGGTCAGGACGGGGCCAGCGCACGTTCGTGGCCCAGCCGAGCTTCTCGAAAATCCAGATCAGGCGGGCGTTCATGTCGATCTGGCCCCGGTCGACGCCGTGCCGCGCGCAGGTCGGGTCGGCGTGGTGGAGGTTGTGCCAGCTCTCGCCGAACGACAGGATCGCCAGCGGCCAGAAGTTGCTGGCCTTGTCGCCGTCGCGGGTCTCGAAGGGGCGCTCGCCGTACACGTGGCAGATCGAGTTGATCGACCAGGTGACGTGGTGCAGGAGCGCGATGCGGACCAGGCCGGCCCAGAAGATGCCGGACAGCGCGCCCTGCCACGACCAGGTGACCAGGCCGCCGATCACGCCGGGCAGCAGGACCGAGGTGGCCACCAGCGCCGGGAAGGCACGGTCGATGCGCCGGACGTCGCGGTCGGCGAGCAGGTCCGGGGCGAAGCGCTCCCGGTTGGAGAGCTCGCGGTGGAACAGCCAGCCGACGTGCGCGTACAGCAGGCCCTTGGTCAGGCCCCAGACGCTCTCGCCGTAGCGCCACGGCGAGTGCGGGTCGCCCTCCCGGTCGGAGAACGCGTGGTGGCGCCGGTGGTCGGCGACCCACTGGGTGGGGTTGCCCTCGATGGCGAGAGAGCCGGCGATCGTCAGCGCGATGCGCAGCGGGCGGTTGGCCTTGAACGAGCCGTGCGTCAGGTACCGATGGAAGCCGGTGCCGATCCCCATGCCACTGATCACGTACAGCACCACGAACATCGTGACGTCCAGCCACGACAGACCCCAGCCCCAGGCGACGGGCGCCGCGGCGACGACCGCGGCGAACGGTAGGACCACGAAGGCCCAGAGCGCGATCAGAATGCCGACGCTCTGCTTGCCCTCGGTCAGGGGCTTGGGGCCGTCGGAGGTCGGGGACGTGCTGGGGGATTTGTCGAGTACCGGGGCGGACATGGCACCTCGCAGGGTCGGGGACGGTGGAGTCCTACGCTTACGTCACCGTAACCTACGGTTGCGTAGAATGCAGCGGGTGGGACGGTGGAAGTCTTGTGCCATCTCGACGCTGGTCGACGTTTCCGCTGGTCACACGGGCGTTGTGCGGGACAGTTCCATCAATGGGGTGACACTTTCGTCGGGGTGACGGCGTCACCGGCCCGCCGCGGCGGCGACCAGGTCGCTCCGGATCTGCTCCAGCACGTCGCCCAGGGCGCCGAACCCGGGATCGAGGTGGGCGGTGCGCGGGGCGATCTCCTGGAGCATCGCGGCGGCGGCGACGGCCAGGCGGAAGGCGTCCTCCGTACGGTCGTCCGCGAGCAGGCCCTCGATCTTCTCCGACAGGTCGGCGAGCGTCTCGGCGCTGGTGTCGGGTAGCAGGTAACCACCGAGGCCCGGCGGGTACGGCACCCTCCGCCGCAACTCGCCCAGCGCGCTGACCACGGCCGCCTCGTCGGTGACCTGGTCGAGCAGGCCGATCAGGACGTACAGCCGTGCCACCAGCCGGGGCGGGCCGGGCTGGCGCTCCAGCCACGCCAGCAGCTCCCGCTCGCCCCCGAGGTGCTGGATGATCCGCTGCATCGCGGCCATGATCTCGTTCGGGGCGGTCCAGTGCAGCGGTAGGAGCTGGGCGACCTGGTCGGCCAGCTGGACCTCGCCGATGGCGTCCACCCGGCCGTCGGTGAAGGCGTCGACCAGTTCCTGGTCGAGTACGAACTCGGCTACCGGCTGCTCTTCCTCGGTAGGCACGAGCGTGTGACTGCCCAGCGCTGCTGCCGGGAAACGGTTCGCCGGCCGTAAACGGGCCGCGTCGACGCCCGGGAGCCCGTCAGCGGGTCGCGGGTCGGTGCGGGGTGGCGCTCGTCGGTGAACCGGCCGTCAGAGGGCCATGTCGACGCTGAACGCCGAGACGGTCGCGGTCTCCCCGTCGGTCTGCAGGCTCACCGTCAGGTCGCCGGTACGTCCGGTGATCCTGACCGTGGTGGCCGTGACGCCGTCACCGGCCGCCACCTCCGCCCGCCGGCACCCGCCCGCCCAGGCCGCCGCCAGCCGCATCATCCGGGTGAGCCGCTCCCGGTCGAGCGACGGCGCGGTCGTCACGGACGCCGGGAAGGCCGGCGCGGGGTCGCCGAGCGCGGCGATCACCTCGTCCACGATCGCGCGCAGCCGTTCGCCGGGGCGCCGGGCGACGGTCAGGTCGAGGGTCTGTACCCGAGGCGGCTTCTCCGGTGTCAGCCGGATCCCGACCCGTACCCGCCCGTGCGGCCCGCGCAACCACCACGCGCAGTGGGCCGGCGAGTCGTGCACCGGTTCGCGGTCCGCCTCCGGCTGGAGCGGCCCGAGCTGCTCGCGGATGCGTTCGATCTCGGCGCGGCGCCGGGGGAGCGGTTCGTCGAGGTCGACGTTGCCGGCGAACCAGCGGGCGGCGGCCGTGTCGTCCCAGCCGGTCGTCAACAGGCTCGTCACGTCGGCGCGCGCCGCCAGCGTCGCCGACCATGCCGGCCGGCCGTGGGGCGCGGGGCCACGGGCGGCCGTGCGGTCCGGTGCCGCGTCGAGGAGGGCGGCGAGCATGTCGGTGGCGAGGGTACGGGCGGCGGCGTACGTGCTGTTGGCCAGGACCACGACCCCGACGCCCCGCTGCGGGTGCCAGCGCATGTGGCTGCCGAAGCCCGGGTAGCCGCCGCTGTGGAAGACCACCCGGCCGTGCCGGGCGTCGTCGTCGACGAACAGCCCGTACCCGTAGGCGCGCGAGGACAGCCTCGTCACGTCGTCGAACGGCCACCGGTCCGACAGCGCCGCGGACGAGATGCCGTGGTGCGGCTGCTGCAGCTCGCGCCGGCTGGCGCGGCGCAGCGGGTGCGCGTCGTCGTTGTCGTCCCGGGCCGGGAAGGCGTCGATCATGCCGGCGACCCAGCGGGCGAGGTCGCGGACGGTACTGAAGAGGCCGCCCATCGGCGCGAACGCCCCGTACGGGTCGAACGGCACCTCCGCCCAGTGGTCGTCGACGCGGCGGTACCCGCGTGCCACCTCGTGCTCCGGTAGGCCCGCCGGGTCGAACGCGGTACGGGCCAGCCCGAGCGGAGTGAGCAGGTGGTCGGTCACGAAGTCCCGGTACGGCATCCCGGCCGCGGCCGACGCGACCAGGCCGAGCAGTGCGTAACCGAGGTTGGAGTACTCGAACCGGGTGCCGGGTGCCCAGGCGAAGCTCAGGCCGCCCCGCAGCAGGTCGGCGAAGGCCGGCAGCGGGAGGCCCTGCTGCCGGTCGCCCCACGGGTCGTCGGTGGGCAGGCCACCGGCCATCGTCAGCAGATGCCGCACGGTCAGCGCCGGCGAGTCGGCGGTCGGCCCCTTCAGCCCCGCCAGTTCCGGGACGTAGGTCTCCACGAGGTCGTCCAGGCGCAGCGCGCCCCGGTCGCGCAGCAGCAGGACGGCCGAGGAGGTGAAGCTCTTGGTCATCGACGCGATCCGGAACACGGTGTCGGCGTCGGGCGCGGGACCGCCGAGTCGCCGCTCGCCGATGCCGTCGGCGTGGACCAGTTCGCCGCCCGCGACGATGCCGTACGCGATGCCGGGCTGCCCACCCGCGTGCTGGAACGTCTCGGCGAGGGCGGCGGCGGCACCGACCGCCGCGGAGAGGTCGCCGGGGAGCGGCGGGTACGGGTCGACAGCCATTTACCTACCTCCGTGGTTCAGGACGAACCTACCCGGCGGATACGCCGACGGGCCGGGAGCGCGCCGGCGTACCGGCGACGTTCTCCCAGCCCGTCGGGTGGCTGACCGCGCGGCGCGGCGGGGCGCCGCGCGGAGCATGCGGAGGTCGGGTCAGGCGACCTTGATCGCCGAGACCTCGAACTCCAGGGTGATCTTCTCGCTGACCAGCACGCCGCCGGTCTCCAGCGCGGCGTTCCAGGTGATACCGAAGTCCTTGCGGTTGATCACGGTCGAGCCCTCGAAGCCGATCCGCAGGTTGCCGAACGGGTCCTTCGCGGCGCCCTCGTAGGAGAAGTCGATGGTGACCGACTTGGTGACGCCCTTGATGGTGAGGTCGCCGGTCACCCGGAAGGTGGTCTCGTCGAGCTGCTGGACGGCGGTGGAGACGAAGGTGATCTCCGGGTACGTCTCCGGGTCGAGGAAGTCGTTGGTGCGCAGGTGGCCGTCGCGCTGCTCGTTGCGGGTGTCGATGCTCGCGGCCTTGATGGTCACCGAGGCGCTCGACTTGCTCGGGTCCGCACCGTCGACGTTGGCGGTGCCCTCGAACTCGTTGAACGCGCCCCGGACCTTGGTCACCATCGCGTGGCGGGCGACGAAGCCGATACGGGTGTGCGTGGCGTCGAGGGTGTACTGGCCGGTCAGGGCGGTGAGGTCGGGAGCGGTGGTGGTCATCAGGTTCTCCTCGTGAAGCTTGGTGAGCTAGGGGCTCGGCAAGTGCATGATGCGTCATGCGCTTGGTTACAACGTACATGATGCGTCATGTATTCCGCTAGAGTGGGTGACATGACAAGTCCCCGCTGGCTCGACGAGCAGGAGCAGCGCGCCTGGCGCGGCTACGTGCGCATGCAGGGCCGGCTCAACGCCCGGCTCAACCGGCAGCTCCAGACCGACTCGGAGCTGTCCCTGGCCGACTTCGAGGTGCTGGTCCATCTCACCGACGTGCCCGACGGGCGGCTGCGGGTCGCGGAACTGGCCCGGACGATGGAGTGGGAGCAGAGTCGGCTGTCCCACCACCTCGCCCGGATGCACAAGCGCGGGCTGGTGGAGCGGGAAGGCTGCCCCGACGATCGCCGGGGCGCGTTCATCGTGCTCACCCCGGCCGGGCGGCGCGCCATCGAGCAGGCCGCGCCGCGGCACGTCGAGACCGTACGCAGGCTTTTCCTCGACCGGCTCACCCGCGACCAGGTCCGTGCCCTCGCCGAGATCTCCGACGCCGTGCTCGGTGCGCTCGACGAGGACGGCGGCGTCACCTGCTCCCAGGGTCCTTCGTAGCTCCCGGAGTGCCGGGCACCCGTGCTGGCGCCCGGCCCTCCAGGATTGCGTGGGTCGGTGGCCGGAGCGAACCGGCAACCGGCGCGATGGTGTCGCGCCGGCCGACCTCGCGGCTACTGCCCAGGTAGCGGGTCAGCGGTGCCGGGCCGGCGCCGGGTCAGCGGCGGGGGCTGTGGCGCGCGCTGCTCCGGCAGGGACACCGGCGGCTCCTGCTCCCGGGTCGGCGCGGTCTCCGGCTGCGCGGCGGTCACCGGTGGTTCCTGAGGCTTCGGGCGCGGTTCCTCGGCTGTGGGCTGTCCGGGTTGGGGGCTGGTGTAGACCGCGGCGGGGAACCGGTGGGTCGCCGCGTCCGGTGGAGGCGACAGGACAATCCCCGTCAACGGCTCGATCGTGCCGCGGGAGTCGGTCCCGTCGTCCAGGACCGCACCGTCCGCCGCCTCCGCCGCCTTCGCTCGCCGGGCCCGCCAGGCGATCGCGCCGAACGTCGCCGCGCCGGCCAGGAACAGCACCGTACCGGCGGCCACCAGCCAACCCGTCGCGGACGACCCGCCGTCGCCCGCCGCCCGGTCACCGGTCGCGACCGCCGGAGGGCCGACCGCGTCGGCCTCCGGCAGAGCCCCGGCCTCGTCGCTGTCCTGCGGTACGGCCGCCTCGGCTGTGGCGCTGGGTGACCGGCCGGGCGTCGCCGTACCGCTCGGTGCGGGTACGGCGGCGGCCGACGGCGGGCGGGCGCCGGGCGCCGCCGTACCCGCGGCGGTGGGTGTCGCGGCGGGGACCGGGGTGACCGTGTACGCCGCCAACGCCACCTGGTTGCCGCCGGTACCGTTGCGCGCGCCCGCGCTGATGACGTGGGTGCTGGCCTTCGGGTACGCGCCGGGCGGCGGTGCCCGGTGCAGCGTCGCGACGCACGCGTCGCCGGCCGGCACCGGTGTCGCCCGGTCGAGTTCGGCCCCGTCCCAATGGAAGACGACGGCCGGCCCGCACGGCTGGTTGTTCTGCCGGGGGAACCGGTACACCGCGGTGAACGGGGCGTCCGGGGCGCCCTTGGTCGGGTTGACCGTCAACTGTGCCCCGGCCGCGTAGACCGGCCGGGCGTCGATACCGATGCCGGCCGCGACGGCCAGGCTGGCCATCAGGAGGGCCGGGCCGGCTACCAGCAGGCGATGAGTACGCACCGGGTGATAATGCCGTACACATCGTCGGATGGCGATTCCCCCTGGTGACGGGATTCCAGGCCGGTGCTGTCGGGTCGGATTCGTGTCACGGGAGCCGGTCGGGTGCGGCTCTCCGGAATGCGTCGCGGCGTTCGTTCGGTGTCGCGGCGGTCCGACGAGATCCTCCGTCGACCGGTTGTCGCGTGCGTTCTCGATCGCCGGTTCGGTAGTCTTCAGAGCCGTAGGGGAAACACGATCGGCCGTAGTGTAATTGGCAGCACCTCACACTTTGGATGTGATTGTCCAGGTTCGAACCCTGGCGGCCGAGCTGGACTTTAAGTTCGTTTTTGCGGGCGTGAGCGCCTCCGCCACGAACCGCATCTGCGCCGGCGCGACGTGCCCCCAGAACCGGCCGTCGTGACAACCGTTCGACAGGTGCACCACGGACGGGTCGGGCAGGACGCCGCGGTCGACGAGTACCGCACCGCCGAGGCCGGCCAGCCCGAGCCCGGCGAGCCCACCGCCGATCAGCAGTCCACGCCTGGTCACCGCCACTCCGCGCACGCTAGGCGGAGCGGTCAAGGTGGCGGCCACGCCGTCGGGCGGTGCGGTGCGGTGCGGTCACGTGAGCCGGGTGGTGTGGTCGGCCGATGACCCCGCGAGGGGCCGGAGGGTAGCTGACTACGATGACGGTTGTCCGACCACCGACCCCCATCGAGGGAGCAGCACGTGCACCCTGAGCAGGCAGAATCAGCCCCGTCTCGGACCTTGATCGTTCTTGCCGCCGGTGAGGGTAAGCGGATGAAGTCCGCGCTGCCCAAGGTCCTGCACCCGCTGCTCGGGCGCACGGTGCTCGGCCACGTGCTGGAGGCGGCGCGGGAGGGGCTCGGCGACAGCCGGGTACTCGTGGTCGTCGGCCACGGTGCCGACCAGGTGCGCGGCCACCTGGCGGAGATCGCCCCGCAGGCCGGCACGGTGCTGCAGGCCGAGCAGCGGGGGACCGGTCACGCGGTCCGCATGGTCATGGAGGCGGTCGGCGACCTCACCGGCAGCGTCGTGGTCGTCAACGGCGACTTCCCGCTGGTGCGGCCGGTGACACTCGGCGGTCTGGTCGAGGTGCACGAGACCGCGGGTGCCGCGGCCACGATCCTGACCGCGCAGGTGCCCGACCCGGCCGGCATGGGCCGCATCCTGCGCAGCCCGGTCGGCACGGTCGAGCGGATCGTGGAGGAGCGGGACGCCAGCGCCGAGCAGCGCGCGATCCGGGAGATCAACGCCGGGGCGTACGTGTTCGACGCGGCGGTGCTGCGCCAGATGCTGGCCAAGCTGGACACCGACAACGACCAGGGTGAGGAGTACCTGACCGACGTGGTCGGGCTGCTGGTCGCTGCCGGCTACCCGGTGCTGGCCCACCAGGCCGAGGACGCGACCGAGGTGTTCGGCTGCAACGACCGGGCGGAGCTGGCGGTGCTCCGGGCCATCCTGCGCGACCGGGTCAACCTCGGCTGGATGCGGGCCGGGGTCAGCATCATCGACCCGGCGACGACCTGGATCGACGTGACCGTGACGCTGGGCCGCGACGCGGTCGTCGAGCCGAACACGCACCTGCGCGGTACGACCACCGTGGGCGAGGGCGCGGTCGTGGGGCCGGACACGACGGTCGTCGACAGCGTGGTCGCCGAGGGCGCGGTCGTCGTGCGGGCGCACGTCCTGGAGGCCGAGATCGGGCCACGGGCCCAGGTCGGCCCGTACGCGTACCTGCGGCCGGGCTCGAAGCTGGCGACGAAGGCCAAGGTCGGCACGTTCGTGGAGACGAAGAAGGCCGAGATCGGCGAGGGCGCCAAGGTCCCGCACCTGTCGTACGTGGGTGACGCCACCATCGGTGAGCACACCAACATCGGTGCGGCGACGGTCTTCGTCAACTACGACGGCGTCAACAAGCACCGCACGACGATCGGCAGCCACGCCCGTACCGGCGCGGACAACATGTTCGTCGCACCCGTTACTGTGGGTGATGGTGCCTACACGGCCGCGGGCAGCATCATCACCCAGGACGTCCCGCCGGGCGCGCTCGGTGTGGGCCGGGCGCCGCAGCGCAACGTCGAGGGCTGGGTGCCGCGCAAGCGTCCCGGCACCGCGGCGGCGCAGGCGGCCGAGGCGGCGCAGGAGGGTGCCGGAGACGGGGCTGGACCAGCGGATTCGTAGCTGGGCGCCGGGAGTGGGACCGTTGACAGTGAGGTAAGTCATCCGGTTACCACGTCCTCCGTGGTCGGCCCGCGGTCTGACGAACAATGGCCGCGACACCGACCCGCCCGACGAGACGGAAGCAGACAGCTGATGGGCAGCATTGTCGCTGATAACCGTAAATCTCTCATGCTCTTCTCCGGCCGCGGCTACCCGGCACTGGCCGAGGAGGTCGGATCGGTGCTCGGGGTGGCACCGACGCCGATGGATGCCTATGACTTCGCCAACGGAGAGATCTTCGTCCGGTACCGGGAGTCGGTGCGCGGCAGCGACGCGTTCGTCGTCCAGTCGATCGTGCAGCCGGTCAACAAGTGGCTCGTGGAATCGTTGATCATGGTGGATGCGCTGAAGCGGGGCTCCGCCAAGCGCATCACCGTGGTGCTGCCGTTCTACCCGTACGCACGGCAGGACAAGAAGCACCGCGGCCGGGAGCCGATCTCGGCCCGGTTGGTCGCCGACATGTTCAAGACGGCCGGGGCGGACCGGATCCTGACGGTCGACCTGCACACCGCGCAGATCCAGGGCTTCTTCGACGGTCCGGTCGACCACCTGTTCGCGATGGACATCCTGGCCGACTACGTGGAGAACAAGTACGCCGGGCGGCCGATGACCGTGGTCGCCCCGGACTCGGGTCGGGTCCGGGTGGCCGAGCGCTGGACCGACCGCCTGGGCGGCTGCCCGCTGGCCTTCATTCACAAGACGCGCGACCCGCTCAAGCCCAACCAGGTGGTCGCCAACCGCGTGGTGGGCGAGGTCGAGGGCCGGATCTGCCTGATCGTCGACGATATGATCGACACCGGCGGCACCATCACGAAGGCCGCCGAGATCCTGGTCGACGAGGGGGCGGCGGACGTCATCGTGGCGGCGACCCACCCGATCCTGTCCGACCCGGCGGTCGAGCGACTGGGCAACAGCAAGATCAGTGAGCTGGTGGTCACGAACACCCTGCCACTGGCCGAGGACAAGCAGCTCGACAAGATCACGCAGTTGTCGATCGCACCGCTGATCGCACGCGCCATCCGCGAGGTCTTCGACGACGGCTCCGTGACCACCCTCTTCGGCGGCCTCTCCTGAGCCGCCGGTAGCGCGCCGGTCCTGAACCTTGAGCGGCGCGCGCCGGTCCTGAACCTTGAGCGGCGCGCGCCGGTCCGTCGCCCGGCCTGCCGGTCCTGACCTGTGGGCCGGGCGCCTTTCCCTGGCCGGTCCCTGACCGGGCGCTCGGGGTTCTCCGGCCGGGCGCCCCCGGCGAGATCGTCGTTGTGACTCGGGTAAGCTGTTGCGGTTGCCACGGCGAGGGTGCCCTGCGGGCCGTGCGCGTTGACCGCGCGCGATGACCGAGCGGGCACCGTGATCGACGCGGTGCTCCGGGTCCCCGTGCCCCGCGCACCCTTGCCCGAGCACCGCAGCCGCCCGCAGTACAGATCACTACAGGAGTACTTCCGTGTCCGAGGTCAAGATCAGCGCAGAGCCCCGCACCGAGTTCGGCAAGGGTGGTGCCCGTCGGACCCGTCGGGCCGGCAAGGTGCCCGCCGTGCTGTACGGCCACGGCGAGAAGCCCCGTCACATCGCGCTGCCCGCGCGTGAGTTCGCCGCGGCGATCCGCCACGGCGGCGCCAACCAGCTCTTCCACATCGAGATCGCCGACGGTGGCAGCACCCTGGCCCTGCCGAAGTCGATCCAGCGCGACCCGATCAAGGACACGTACGAGCACGTGGACCTGCTGATCGTGCGGCGTGGCGAGAAGGTCACGGTCGACGTCCCGGTCCAGCTGACCGGTGAGGCGGCCGCCAGCACCCTGATCGTGCACGAGAACGACACGCTGAGCATCCTCGCCGACGCGACCCGGCTGCCCGATCACCTCGAGGTCTCGATCGCCGGCCTGGAGGCCGGCAGCCACGTCACCGCCGCCGACGTGGCCCTGCCCGCGGGCGCCGAGCTGGCCGCCGACCCGGAGCTGATCGTGGTCGTCGTGACCGCCGCGCCGACCGCCGAGCAGCTCGGCGCCGAGGCCGGCGAGGCTGCCCCCGCCGAGGCTCCGGCCGAGGAGACCGCCGAGGCCTGACGGTCGGCCGACCTACGTCTGCGCGCCGATCCCGGATCAGTACACGGCTGTACCCGTGTGCCGATCCGGGATCGGCGTAACCGTTTGGAGCGTGATGGCTGAGTCTGCTTCCCCGTGGCTGGTGGTCGGGCTGGGCAACCCCGGGCCGCAGTACGCCGGCAACCGGCACAACGCCGGGTTCTTCGTCGCCGACCTGCTGGCCGAGCGCATCGGCGCGCGGTTCTCCCGCAACCGCCGGGTCGTCGCCGAGACCGCCGAGGGGCGGCTGGGGGTCGGGGTGGACGCGCCCCGGCTCGTCCTGGTCAAGCCGTTGACCTACATGAACCTGTCCGGGGGGCCGGTCGCCGGGCTCGCCCAGTTCTACAAGGTGCCGGTCGACCGGATCGTGGCCGTCCACGACGAGCTCGACATCCCGTACGGCCAGCTGCGCCTGAAGATCGGCGGAGGTGAGGGCGGCCACAACGGACTGCGCTCGATGTCGCGTTCGCTCGGCAGCAAGGAGTACATCCGGGTGCGGTTCGGCATCGGGCGCCCGCCCGGCCGGCAGGATCCGGCCGACTACGTACTGTCGGACTTCTCCTCGGTCGAGCGCAAGGAGCTGGACTACTTCGTCGACCGCGCGGCGGACGCCGTCGAGGCGGTCACGGTGCGGGGCCTGGAGGCCGCGCAGAACACCTACCACGCCGGCTGACGCGCACGACCGTTCGGGGTGCGCCACGGCCGGCCGGTGACGAGGATGGTTGTCCTGTGGTGCGGCCACCTGCCCGCTGGACCTACCGAGAGGACGCCATGATGCAGAGCCTCAGTACCCGCGCCCTGCGTGACTGCGCGCCGGCGGCTGACGCCACGTTCGCCCGGTCACTGGCGGTTCTGGCCGGTGAGCTGCTGCTCGACCTGCGCGCCGAGTTGGGGTACGGCGATCCGGCCGCGCTGCGCGCCGCCGGTGACGCGCGCTCGCACGAGTTGATCGTGGCCGAACTGGCGCGCTGCCGGCCCGCCGACGCCGTGCTGTCGGAAGAGGGGAAGGACGACCCGGCCCGGCTCGACGCCGACCGGGTGTGGATCGTCGATCCGCTCGACGGCACCCGCGAGTTCGGTGAGGAGGGGCGTACCGACTGGGCCGTGCACATCGGCCTGTGGCAGCGCACCGGGCCGGACACGGGCAGGCTCGCCGCCGGTGCGGTCGCCCTGCCGGCCCAGCACCGGGTCCTCGCGACCGGGGCGGCGCCGCCGTACCCGCCGCTGTCGCACCAGGCCGCCTCCGGTGGCCGGCTGCGCCTGGCGGCCAGCCGCAGCCGGCCACCGGAGTTCCTCGCCGGGCTCGCCGAGGAGTTGGGCGCCGAGCTGGTACCGATGGGGTCGGCCGGGGCGAAGATCGCAGCGGTGATCGACGGGGAGGTCGACGGGTACGTGCACGCCGGTGGCCAGTACGAGTGGGACTCGGCCGCCCCGGTCGCTGTGGCGCTGGCCACCGGGCTGCACGCATCTCGACTGGATGGGTCGGGATTGGAATACAATCGTCGGAACCCCCTGCTGCCTGATCTTGTGGTGTGTCGCAAGGATCTGGCGCCACGGCTGCTCGCCGCACTGGAGCGGCGCACCGGCTGAGGCCATACCCAATGAAGGGTCTCAATGCGATGACGGCTGCTTACCGGGTCTCGCACCTGGATGCGCTCGAGGCCGAGAGTATCTTCGTCATGCGCGAGGTCGTCGCCGAGTTCGAGCGCCCGGTCCTCCTGTTCTCCGGGGGCAAGGACTCGATCGTCATGCTGCGGCTGGCCGAGAAGGCGTTCGCGCCGGCGCGGATCCCGTTCCCGGTCATGCACGTCGACACCGGGCACAACTTCCCGGAGGTGCTCGCCTTCCGGGACGCCCGGGTGGCGGAGCTGGGCGTCCAGTTGATCGTCGCCAGCGTGCCGGAGGCGATCGCGTCCGGGCTGGTGCGCGAGCCGGGTGACGGGATGCGCAACCGGATCCAGACCCCGGTGCTGCTCGACGCGGTGGAGAAGTACCGCTTCGACGCGCTGTTCGGCGGCGCCCGCCGCGACGAGGAGAAGGCGCGCGCCAAGGAGCGGGTGTTCAGCTTCCGCGACGAGTTCGGCCAGTGGGACCCGCGCAACCAGCGGCCGGAGCTGTGGTCGCTGTACAACGCGCGCATCCACCCCGGCGAGTCGATCCGGGTGTTCCCGCTGTCCAACTGGACCGAGCTGGACATCTGGCACTACATCGCGCGGGAGCGGATCGGGCTGCCGGAGATCTACTTCGCGCACGACCGGGAGGTCGTCGACCGCGGCGGCATGCTGTACGCGATCAACGAGTTCCTGCCGTTGAAGGACGGGGAGGAACCGTTCGTCGCGCGGGTGCGCTACCGCACCGTCGGCGACGCCTCCTGCACCGCGGCGGTCAAGTCCGACGCCGACACCATCGACAAGGTGATCGACGAGGTCGCCGCCACCCGGATCACCGAGCGGGGCGCCACCCGCGGCGACGACAAGGTCAGTGAGGCGGCCATGGAAGACCGCAAGCGTGAGGGGTACTTCTAGATGACCATCTCCCCGGAGGCCCCGTCGCGGGCCATGGACCTCCTGCGCTTCGCCACCGCCGGCAGCGTCGACGACGGCAAGTCCACCCTGATCGGGCGGCTGCTGTACGACTCGAAGGCGATCTTCGAAGACCAGTTGGAGGCGGTCGAGGCGACGTCGCGTTCGCGCGGCGACGAGTACACCAACCTGGCGCTGCTCACCGACGGCCTGCGCGCCGAGCGTGAGCAGGGCATCACGATCGACGTGGCGTACCGGTACTTCGCCACCCCGCGGCGCAAGTTCATCATCGCCGACACCCCCGGGCACATCCAGTACACCCGGAACATGGTCACCGGCGCCTCCACCGCCGACCTGGCGCTGATCCTGGTCGACGCGCGCAAGGGGCTGCTGGAGCAGTCGCGCCGGCACGCCTTCCTGTGCTCTCTGCTGCGCGTGCCGCACCTGGTGCTGTGCGTCAACAAGATGGACCTCGTCGACTACTCGCAGGAGGTCTTCGAGGAAATAGCCGACGAGTTCACGGCGTTCGCGGCCAAACTGGAGGCGCCCGACCTCACGGTCGTGCCGATCTCCGCGCTGCGCGGCGACAACATCGTCAGCCGCTCGGAGAACATGCCCTGGTACGAGGGCCCGTCGCTGCTGCACCACCTTGAGCACGTACACATCGCCAGCGACCGCAACCTGGTCGACGTCCGGTTCCCGGTGCAGTACGTGATCCGCCCGCAGTCGACCGTGGTGGCGGACTACCGGGGGTACGCCGGCCAGGTCGCCAGCGGCGTGCTCAAGCCCGGTGACGAGGTGATGGTGCTGCCCAGCGGCTTCACCAGCACGATCACGTCGATCGAGACCGCCGACGGCCCGGTCACCGAGGCGTTCCCGCCGATGTCGGTGACCATCCGGCTGGCCGACGAGATCGACATCGCCCGCGGCGACATGATCTGCCGGCCGCACAACCAGCCGGCCGTCGCGCAGGACATCGAGGCGATGGTCTGCTGGATGGACGAGTCCCGCCCGCTGACCGTCGGCGGCAAGTACGCCATCAAGCACACCACCCGGTCGGCGCGGGCGATCGTGCGCGGCATCCAGTACCGCCTGGACGTCAACACGCTGCACCGCGACGAGTGCGCCGACGGGCTGGCGCTCAACGAGATCGGCCGGGTGAAACTGCGCACCACGGTGCCGCTGCTGGCCGACGAGTACCGGCGCAACCGCACCACGGGCGGGTTCATCGTCATCGACGAGACGACCAACCGTACGGTCGGCGCCGGCATGATCATCGAGGCTGACTGAGCCCCTACCGACGCGGCTCAGCGGTGCTGGAGCAGCTGGCCCGGTAGGCGGAGGGTCTGCCGGGCCACCCGCGGCCGGTCGGTGATGACGCCGTCGGCGCCGAGGGCGACCAGGCGGCGCATCGCCGCCGGGTCGTCGACCGTGAACGGGATGACGATCGCGCCCGCGGCGTGCGCCCGTGCGACGAGGTCCGCCGTGACCAGGTGGTACTCCGGTGCCACACAGTCTCCGGTGACGGCGAGGGCCGGGTCGAGCCCGTTCGCGGCCCAGATCAGCGGGCAGGTCCGTACCTGCGGGCTGGCCTGCTTGATCTGCTCCAGGGCGGCGTAGTCGGAGCTCTGCACGATCACCCGCGACCAGCTCAGCGGCGCCAGGATGTCCCGGACGCCGAGCGGGTCGACATCCTTGACCTCGGGGAACACCGAGATCTGGGCGGCGTCGGGCTGCCGCAGGCGGGTCACCAGGTCGCTCAGTCGCGGGATCGGCTGGCCGGCGCAGGTCACCTGCGCCAACTGCGCGGCGGTCAGCGACCGTATCTCCCTTCCCTGGTACGGCGTGCAGGCCCGGGGTAACGCCGGGTCGTGGATGAGGAAGGCCACCCCGTCGGAGCTGTGCCGGACGTCGGTTTCGATGTAGTCGACGCCGATCGAGATGGCGTCGTTGAAGGCGGCCATCGTGTTCTCGTGGGCCCGCTCGACTCCGCCGCGGTGACCGAACACCAGTGGGCGGGCGCGGGGCGGCACGGCCGGGGTGCTGTGCCGGGCCGGGAGGGTGGTGCGGGCCGGGTGGAACATCGCGGTGCCCGGCGCGGTACGTGCGAGCCAGGCAGGGCCGGAGAGCACCGCGACGGTGACGATCGCGACCAACATCGCGATACACAGGGCGGCGACTGCTGAGCGCTTCATCGTCTCCTCTGGTGCCCGGCTTACCCGGTTGGACCCACCGCCACGTCCCGCGACCACCGCCGTGGACGGCGGGGCCGGCGGTGGCGGTCCAAGTGTCCAAGATCGGTGGGAGCCGTGCCAGCCGTCCGAGCCGTCCGATCGGTCAGGTGTGGTGAGCGTACGGGTGGTTGTCCAGCCAGCGGAGATCGATGGGGGAGGGCCGGTGTCCGGATATCACACCTGGCGGCGCAGGAAGTCCCAGGCGTCGGAGACCATCTGGGCCAGGGCCGGCCTGGCCGGCTGCCAGCCCAGCTCCCGCTTGGCCTTCTCGGACGAGGCGACCAGGGCAGCCGGGTCACCGGCCCGCCGGGGGCCGACCTCGGTCGGCACCGGATGCCCGGTGACCTCCCGGACCACCTCGACGACCTGCCGGTTGGAGAAGCCGTTGCCGTTGCCGAGGTTGAAGACCCGGTGGCTGCCCGGCTCCATGGTCGAC
Organism: Planosporangium spinosum; assembly: GCF_049999945.1. Lineage (NCBI taxonomy): Bacteria > Bacillati > Actinomycetota > Actinomycetes > Micromonosporales > Micromonosporaceae > Planosporangium > Planosporangium spinosum. The sequence goes on from NZ_JBLYUB010000010.1 coordinate 96,460, forward strand.
AGCGCCAGCAGGTGCGCCGCCGCCAGGTCGGAGACGTGGATGTAGTCGCGTACGCAGGTGCCGTCGGCGGTGGGGTAGTCGTCGCCGTACAGCACCAGCTTGTCCCGCTTGCCGGCCGCCACCTGGAGTGCGATCGGGATCAGGTGCGTCTCCGGGTCGTGCCGCTCGCCGATGACGCGGCCGTCGGGGCACCGGTGCGCGCCGGCGACGTTGAAGTAGCGCAGGCTCGCCGCGGCCAGCCCGTGCGCGGTCGCCTCGCCTGCGAGGGCGTGGTCGACCGCGAGCTTCGACGCGGCGTACGGGTTCGGCGGGCGGGTCGGCGCGGTCTCCGGGATCGGCACGATGTCCGGGTCGCCGTACACGTTGGCGGTCGACGAGAAGACCAGGCGGCGTACTCCCGCCGCCCGCATCGCGTCGAGCAGCCGCAGCGACCCGATCAGGTTGTTGTCCCAGTACTTCTCGGGCTTCTCCACGCTCTCGCCGGCCGCGATGAACGCCGCGAAGTGCAGCACGGCGTCGAAGTCGGGGGTGACCACGTCGCCGATCACCTCGTGGACCCGGCCCCGCACGAACCGCGCGCCGGTGGGTACCGCACCCTCATGACCGGTCGAAAGATCGTCCAGCACGACCACCTCGTGCCCGGCGTCGAGCAGCAGGGCCGTCACCACGCTGCCGATGTACCCCGCGCCACCGGTCACGAGCAGTCTCACCGGGTACCTCCTCACGCTTCGGTACACCAGAATCTAACGCAGCGTGCCGATGGCTCTGGCGGCCCCGCCTACAATTCCGGCATGCGCCAGGCCGGGGACACCGGGCCGGAGACCGGGGACACCGGGCCGGATACCACCGCGGGCAGGGCCCGTCCGCGCGTACCGGGACCGGTCCGGCGCGCTCTCGTCCGGGTTCTCGTCCGCGGCACCGACGCAGGGACGCGGTGGCTGACCCGGCTGCTCGGCGCCGGCCCGGCCGCCGGCCGGGAGCGCATCAGCGAGGCGGAGCTGCGCGACCTGGTCGCGGTGAACACCGTGCTGCGCGGGGAGGAGCGGCAGCTCATCGCCGAGGTGCTGGCGGCGGGGGCGCGTCACGTCCGGGAGCTGATGGTGCCCCGTACCGACGTGGTGTTCCTCGACGCCCGGCTGCCGGTCGCCGAGGCGCTGCGGTTGGTCCGCGACGCCCGGCACTCCCGGTTCCCGGTGATCGACGGCAGCTCCGACGACGTGGTGGGCTTCGTCCACCTGCGTGATCTCACGATCCGGCCCGATGACGACGACGTGGCGGCGGTCGGCCAGCTCGCCCGCGAGGTCAAGCGGCTGCCGGCCAGCAAGCAGGTGCTCACGGCGCTGTCGGAGATGCGCCGCGAGCGCCACCACCTCGCGGTGGTGGTCGACGAGTACGGCGGGACGGCCGGCATCGTGACCCTCGAGGACCTGATCGAGGAGCTGGTCGGCGAGATCCACGACGAGTACGACGCCGCGCCCGAGCCGGTGCCCGCCGGCGGCACGGCGCCCGCCGAGGTCGACGGCCGGCTCAACCTGACCGACTTCGCCGAGGTGGCCGGCTTCGCCCTGCCGCCCGGCCCGTACGAGACGCTCGGCGGGTTCCTCATGTGCCGCCTGGGCCGGCTGCCGGCGGTCGGTGACGAGGTACGGCTGGCGGGGTGGCGCCTGGTGGTCAGCGCGCTGGACGGGCGCCGGGTGGCCCGGGTGGCGCTCGCGTCCGGTGGGGGTACGCCGGTGGCGGGCGGCGAGCGCGACCCGGCCACGGCCTCGGGGGCGTGAGCAGGCCGGTTGAGATCGACGTTCGCGGGGGGACCCACGGGCGCCGCCACCCGTGGTGAGCTGACAGAATGGCCGACATGTCCCAGGCTCGACACGACCGACCGCGGGTGTTCTCCGGCATCCAGCCCACCGCCGACTCGTTCCACCTCGGCAACTATCTGGGCGCGCTGCGCAACTGGGTGGGGTTCCAGGAGACTCACGACGCGTTCTACTGCGTGGTCGACCTGCACGCGATCACCGCGGGGCATGATCCGAAGCTGTTGCGCCAGCGGACCCGGGTGAGCGCCGCGCAGTTGCTCGCGGTCGGGATCGACCCCGACAAGAGCACGTTGTTCGTGCAGAGCCACGTGCCCGAGCACGCCCAACTCGCCTGGGTGCTCAACTGCATCACCGGCTTCGGCGAGGCCAGCCGGATGACCCAGTTCAAGGACAAGTCGGCCAAGCAGGGCGCCGAGCGGTCCAGCGTCGGGCTGTTCACGTACCCGATGCTGATGGCCGCGGACATCCTGCTCTACCGGACCGACGCGGTACCGGTGGGTGAGGACCAGCGCCAGCACCTGGAGCTGACCCGCGACCTCGCCCAGCGGTTCAACACCACGTTCGGCAAGACGTTCGTCATTCCGGAGCCGTACATCATCAAGGACACGGCGAAGATCACCGACCTGCAGGAGCCGACCACGAAGATGTCCAAGTCGGCGTCCTCGCCCAACGGCCTGGTCGAGCTGTTGGAGGAGCCGGCGCGGGTGGCGAAGAAGATCAAGTCCGCGGTGACCGACACCGGGCGGGAGATCATCTTCGACCCCGAGAACAAGCCGGGCGTGTCCAACCTGCTCACGATCTACTCGGCGCTGACCGGCCGCTCGATCGACGACCTCGTGCTCGCCTACGCGGGCAAGGGCTACGGCGACTTCAAGAAGGACCTGGCCGAGGTGGTGGTCGGGTTCATCCGGCCGATCCAGGAGCGCACCAGGACCTACCTGGACGACCCGGCGCAGCTCGACAAGCTGCTCGCGGTCGGCGCGGAGAAGGCGCGGGCGGTGTCGTCGGAGACGCTGCGCCGTGTGTACGACCGCATCGGCTTCCTCGCCCCCGCCGCCAGCAGCTGAGCCGCCGTGCGTACCACAATCGGCATCGCGATCGATATACCGGATCCCTGGGGGGAGCAGCTGACCCGCCGGCGGGCCGAGGCGGGGGACCCGCAGGCGGCGCACGTGCCGGCGCACGTCACCCTGCTCGGCCCCACCGAGATCGACGCCGCCGACCTCGGGGTGATCGAGCGGGAGCTGGGCGTGATCGCCGCCGCGCACCCGGAGTTCGTCCTGCACCTGCGCGGTACGGGCACGTTCCGGCCGATCACCGAGGTGGTGTTCGTCGCGGTCGCGGCCGGGATCAGCGAGTGCGAGCGGCTCAACGCCGTGATCCAGGACATCCCGGTGATCGACCGGGTCACCCGCTTCCCGTACCACCCGCATGTGACGGTGGCCCAGGACGTGTCGTCGGAGCAGCTCGACGCCGTGTTCCGGGATTTGGCCGGGTTCGAGGCGCAATTTCCGGTTAAGGGATTTACGCTCTTCGAACATGGCTCGGCTGGGCGGTGGCGCCCGTGCCGGGACTACGTCTTCGGTGCGGCGAACGGTCCCGACGCCCTCGCCGACAATGGAGGGTAGATCCCTGGGCCGGTGAGCGGGGAGGGCTGACGTGCTGCGGTTCGTCGAGCGCGTGGAGGACGGCTGCACGGCCCTGGTCGGTGCGGTGCGCCGCCGGTCGGCCCGGCTCGACCACGTCGCCCGGGCGTACGAGCGCTTCGACGACGTCAACGGCTGGCGGCTGGCCGCCGCGGACGCCTACTACGGCTTCTTCGCCGTGTTCGCGCTCGCCATGCTGCTGTTCGGCGTCATCGGCTACATCCTGCGGGACAACCCGCTCGTGGTGGGGGCGGTCCGCACGTACCTGCAGGGAAACCTGCCGCGGGTACGGATCGAGGACCTGATCGGCACCGCGCAGAGCCTGGGACAGTTGGCCGCGGCCGGCCTGGCGCTGGCCGGTATCGGCTGGGTGGAGACGCTGCGCTCGACCCAGCGGGCGGTCTGGCGGCTCGAGGAGCACCCCGGCCCCTGGTTGATCCGCTGGCTGGTGGACGTCGCCGTGCTGGTCGTGCTCGGCGTGCTGCTGACCGTCTCGGTGTCGATCGCCGGTGGGGTCCAGGACCTGGTACTCGGCCTGGCCGGGGAGCCGCGGCAGTCCGCGCTACGGGCCCTGCTGAACAACTCCGCCGCGGTGTTCGCCGGCATGGTCGACTTCATCCTCGGCGCCGCGTTGCTGGCCATCGTGCCCCGGCTGCGCATGCCGCTGCGCCGCCTGGTCCCCGCGGCGTTGTTCTTCGCGTTCGGGCTGCTGGTACTCAAGACGCTCGGCCGGTGGTACATCGGGCGCACCCAGCACAACCCGGCGTACCAGGTGTTCGCCGGGGCCATCGGGCTGCTGGTGTTCATGTACCTGTTCAGCCAGCTCGTCCTGTTCGCCGCGGCGCTGGCCGCCACCAGCCGGCACGGCACGGTACGCGACCTCGCGGCGGGACCGGTGCAACCGGACGACGGCCGGGCCCACCCCGCGCCGGGGCCGGCCGGGCCGGGGTTGCCGTCGACGGACCCCAGAGAGGTCAGTCGAGGCGGCTGACCGTCCGCGGTGTCAGCCGACAGGTTGGTTTCGGCGCGAACCACGGTGAGTTCAAGGTCATCCGGGTGATGATGGGCGGGTGGGTGCACTTGTGACGCTGGAACTCGCGCCGGACTCGCCGCTCGTCGAGCTGCCGTGGATCATCACGTTCGGGCCGCTGAACGACGACGACGAATGGGAACCGGTGGTCTGCGGGCCGTACGAGCGGGCGCACGCGATGGCGCTCGCCGAGTCGGTCGTCGCCGACGAGGAGCTGATGGCGGTGGTCGAGCCGGTCCAGCCGCATGTGTCCCTCGACCAGATCCGCGGCGACATCGCCGCCGCACGGCTGGCCGCCGTCGACGACGGGTCGGCTTTCCCCGACGGGGCGGACTACACCGAGGCGGACTTCTCCGGGCCGGACCTGTCCGCGGACGGGCACGGCGAGATGCCTGCCGTGCCGACCCCGCCGCCCAGCCCGGAGCAGGTCCGCGCCGGCTTCGCCCGGATCGCGACCCGCCTGACCGAGGCCGGCTGACCGGCCCACCGGCGCCGGCTGAGTGCCTGACCGGCCGACCGCCGCCGCCGGGCGAGCCGTCAGGCCAGCCAGGCGGCCGTGTCGGGCGGCAGCAGGCCGCCGTCGAGCGGGCCGCTGGCACAGATCACACGCGAGTGGCCGCTCGGCAGCGCGACCGGCGCGGCGCCGAGGTTGACCGCGCACACCAGTCCCGACCCGCGTCGGAGGACCAGCGTGTCGGGCGGGCTGTCGAGCCACTCCAGCCCGCCGCTGAGCTCGCGCCGCAGCGCGATCGCGGTGCGGTACAGGGTGAGCATCGAGTCCGGGTCGTCGCGCTGGGCCCGCACGCTCAGCTCCCGCCAGACCTGGGGCTGGGGCAGCCAGCAGCCGGCCGGGCCGAAGCCGTACGGCGGTTCGTCGCCCGACCAGGGCAGCGGTACCCGGCAGCCGTCCCGGCCGCGGTCGGTGTACCCGGAGCGCCGCCACATCGGGTCCTGGAGTACCTCGTCGGGCAGGTCGATGACCTCCGGCAGGCCCAGCTCCTCGCCCTGGTACACGTACGCCGAGCCGGGCAGCGCGAGCATCAGCAGGATCGCGGCCCGGGCCCGCCCGACGCCGCCGAAGCGGGTGACGTGGCGCGGCTTGTCGTGGTTGGACAGTACCCAGGTCGCCGGGGCGTCCACCGGTGCCATCGCGGCGAGGGAGTCGTCGATGACCGACCGCAGCGCCGGCGCCGACCAGTCGGCGGCCAGGTAGTCGAAGTTGAACACCTGGTGCAGCTCGTCGGCGGCGACGTAGCGGGCGAGCCGCTCGGGCGAGGTGGCCCACGCCTCGGCGACCGCCATCCGCTCGCCGGGGTAGCTGTCCAGGATCTTGCGCCAGGAGCGGTAGATCTCGTGTACCTCGTCCTGGTCGAAGTAGGGCAGGACGGCCTTGCCGAGCAGGCTGATCTGGCCGGGGTAGCCGACGTCGGGCAGGCCGTCGGCCTTGGCCATGCCGTGCGCGACATCGACCCGGAACCCGTCCACGCCGCGGTCGAGCCAGAACCGCAGGATCGACTCGAACTCGGCGTGGACGTCGGCGTTGCGCCAGTTGAAGTCGGGCTGGGCGGGGTCGAACAGGTGCAGGTACCACTGGCCGTCGGGGGTGCGCGTCCAGGCCGGGCCACCGAAGACCGACTCCCAGTCGTTGGGCGGCAGCTCACCGCCGGCGCCGCGGCCGGTCCGGAAGACGTACCGGTCGCGGGCGGCCGAGCCGGGGCCGGTCGCGAGGGCCTCGACGAACCACGGGTGCTGGTCGGAGGAGTGGTTGGGTACCAGGTCGACGATCACCCGCAGGCCGAGTTCGTGGGCCCGCGCCAGCAGTGCGTCGAAGTCGGCGAGGGTGCCGAACATCGGGTCGACGTCGCGGTAGTCCGCCACGTCGTACCCGCCGTCGACCTGCGGCGACCGGTAGAACGGCGACAGCCACACCGCGTCGACGCGCAGGTCGGCGAGGTGGTCCAGGTGGGCGGTGATCCCGGGCAGGTCGCCGACGCCGTCGCCGTCGGAGTCGGCGAAGCTCTTCGGGTACACCTGGTAGATGACGGCGTCGCGCCACCATTCGTCGCTCACTGTCTCACCGGTCCTGTCGAGCCCCGGACGACGAGCTCGGGGCGGAAGATGTACTCGGAGTTGGGCGCGGGATCGCCGTTGATCTCGTCGACGAGCGCGCGCACCGCGGCGACCGCCATCTGGCGTACCGGCTGGCGCATCGTGGTCAGCGGCGGTTCGGTGAACGCCATCAGTGGCGAGTCGTCGTAACCGACCACCGAGAGGTCGCTGGGCACCCGCAGGCCACGGGAGCGGGCGGCCCGGATCGCGCCGAGCGCCATCGGGTCGGAACCGCAGGCGATGGCGGTGACGCCCCGCTCGATCAGGCGCGCGGCGGCCGCGTCACCGCCCTCCACGCCGAACAGGGTCAGCTCGATGAGGTCGGGGTCGACCTCGCCGAACAGGTCGCGCATGGCCTCCCGGTACCCGGCGACCTTGCGCTGGACCGGTAGGTACCGGCTCGGCCCGGTGATCAGCCCGATCCGCCGGTGCCCGAGGGAGGCGAGGTGGCGTACGGCCATCTCACCGGCGGCGTGGTCGTCGCAGGAGATGAACGGCGCGTCGACACCCTCGACGTACCCGTTGATGAACGCGACCGGCAGCGGGCGGGAGATCAGCTTCCGGTACCGGTCGGGGTCGGCGTTGGTGTCGGCGTTGAGGCCGGAGACGAACATGATGCCGGAGACCTGCCGGTCGAGCAGCATCTCCACGTACTCGTCCTCGGTCACGCCGCCGGGGGTCTGGGTACACAGCACCGCCGTGTACCCGGCCTGCGCCAGCGTGGACTCGATGACCTGGGCGAACGCCGGGAAGATCGGGTTGTCCAGCTCCGGTACCACCAGGCCGACGAGGCCGGCGCTGCGCTTGCGCAGCCGCTCGGGCCGCTGGTAGCCGAGCACGTCGAGGGCGGTCAGCACGGCCTGCCGGGTCTCGGCGCTCACGCCGGGCTTGTCGTTGAAGACGCGGGAGACCGTCGCCTCGCTGACGCCCGCCTGCCGGGCGATGTCGGCCAGCCGGGCCCGGCCCGAGGAACCCGGGGCGGGCCGCTCCGGGGTCGGGTCGGCGCGGGCGCCGGATTCGCTGGAGGTCATGGCGGCACTCTAACCCACCCCGCAAGCCCTTGCGAAAGATGAATGCAAGCTCTTTCAAGTATGGAAATCGCTTGCTAACGTGCCCGCAACAACGCACCCCCCGAGCGAGGAGACACCGATGCGCATCCGTACCGCGGGTGTGGTCGCAGCGGCCGCCCTGATGCTGTTCGGCGGAGCCGCCTGCGGCTCGAAGAAGTCCGGCGGCGACAAGCCCGCCGCCAAGACCGGCGGCACCCTGGTCATCTGGGCCGACGACAAGCGGGCGGCGGCGCTCACGCCGTTCGCCGACCGGTTCGGCGCGGAGAACGGCCTAACGGTGAAGGTGCAGGCCGTCTCCAAGGAGTTACAGACCAACTTCCTGACCGCCTCACAGTCGGGCAAGGCGCCCGACATCGTGGTCGGCGCGCACGACTGGATCGGCAACCTGGTCGCCAACGGCGCCATCGACCCGGTCCAGTTGTCGGCGTCGCAGAAGTCCGCGTTCTCCGAGCAGTCCATCACGGCCGTGACCGCGGGCGGCCAGCTCTACGGCGTGCCGTACGCGATCGAGAACCTCGCGCTCATCCGCAACACCGCGCTCGCACCCGCCGCGCCGGCGACCATCGAGGACCTGGTGGCGACCGGCAAGAAGCTGAAGACCGACGGCAAGGTCAGCGAGATCATGTCGTTGCAGGTCGGGCAGAACGGCGACGCGTACCACGTCTACCCGCTCTACACGTCGGCCGGCGGCTACCTGTTCGGCACCAAGGCGGGCGGCGACTACGACCCGAAGGACCTCGGCGTGGGCAAGCCGGAAGCGCAGGCGGCCTTCGCCAAGATCGCGGCGCTGGGCGAGAAGGGCGAGGGCGCGCTCAAGCGCTCGATCGGCTCCGACAACGCGATCTCGACCTTCACCAGTGGCAAGGCCGCGTACCTGGTCTCCGGGCCGTGGGCGATCACCGACATCAAGAAGGCCGGCCTGTCCTACGACGTGTCACCGATCCCGGGCTTCGCCGGCGGTAAGCCGGCCCAGCCCTTCGTGGGCGTGCAGGCGTTCTACGTCGCGAGCAAGGGCAAGAACAAGGCGGTGGCGCAGGAGTTCGTCGCCAACTACCTGACCAGGACCGACCTGGCCAAGGCGCTCTACCAGGCCGAGCCCCGGCCGCCGGCGCTGACCGCGGCGCTGGACGCGGTCAAGGGCGACGACCCGGACGTGCAGAAGTTCCTGGACGCCGGCCGGAACGGCGCGATCCTGCCGGCGATCCCGGAGATGGCGACGATCTGGGACCCGTTCGGCAAGGCCGAGGCGGCGGTGGTCGGCGGCGCCGACGTGCCGAGCACGGTACAGGCGGCCGCGAAGACCATCGCGGACCAGATCAAGTAGCCGCTTGATCGACGCAACTTCCCGGAAGTTGCGGCCTCCGGGTGCCCGTGAGGCCGCAACTAGCCGGACGTTGTTTCGATCATGGTCGAGGGAGCTACCGTGCTGACATCCCGCACCACGGCCACCGGCCTGGTCGCCAAGATCCTGCTTCTCGGCCTGGTCGCGGCGCTCGCCGTATGGGCGGCGTTCCCGCTGGTCCAGGCCCGCGCGTGGGCCGGTCTCGCCGTCGAGGTCGCCGTCGTCGCGCTGATCTTCTACGCGTACCTGACCCCGCGCCGGCTGCCGCTGAAGTACCTGCTGCCCGGCACCCTGTTCCTCGTCGCGTTCCAGATCGTGCCGGTGCTCAACACGATGGGCACGGCCTTCTCCAACTTCGGTGACGGCCACCGGGGCACCAAGCAGGACGCGATCACCGCCATCCAGACCGCGTCCGTCGTCGAGGTGCCCGGCGCGCCGGAGTACGCGCTCAAGGTCCTCGACGGCGCCGACGGCGCGATCGCCTTCCTGCTCACCGACCCGGCCGGGAAACAGTTCCTCGGTGACGCGCACGGACTGAAGCCGGTCGACGGCATCCCGGACGGGTACACGCCGCTGAGCCTGGGCGAGGCCGGTGCCCGCAGCAGGGAGATCACCGACCTCGTGGTGCCGACCAGTGGCGGCGCGATCCGCTCGTCGGGCATCTCCCGGGCGTACGAGGGGCGGGCGCAGCGCTCCTACCACGCCGACTGCGACTGCATCGTGGACGCCGCCACCGGCCACCGCTGGACCGCCCGCGACGGGTCCTTCGTGGACTCCGACGGGCAGCGGCTGCCGCAGGGCTGGCGGATCACCGTGGGCCTGCGCAACTTCACCCAGGTCGTCACCGACTCCCGGATCGCCCGGCCGTTCTTCGGCACCCTCGCCTGGAACCTCGTGTTCGCGGTCGCGTCGGTGCTGACCACGTTCGCGCTCGGGATGCTGTGCGCGCTCGCGCTGCACTCCGACCGGGTACGCGGGCGCACGATCTACCGGGCCCTGCTCGTCCTGCCGTACGCGATGCCGTCGTTCGCCATGCTGCTGGTCTGGCGGGACATGTTCAACGCCGACTTCGGGCTGATCAACCGGTTGTCCGGCCTGTCGGTGGACTGGCTGGGCACGCCGTGGACCGCCCGCTTCGCCGTCATCGGAGTGCAGTTGTGGCTCGGGTACCCGTACATGTTCCTGGTCGCCACCGGCGCCCTGCAGGCGATCCCGCGGGAGATGACCGAGGCGGCGTCGATGGACGGCGCGTCACCCTGGCAGGCGTTCCGCCGGGTCACCCTGCCGCTGCTGCTGGTCGCGCTGTCGCCGCTGCTGATCTCGTCGTTCGCGTACAACTTCAACAACTTCAATGCGATCTACCTGACCACGGAGGGCGGTCCGTTCCCGGCCGACGACCCGACGGCGGGCGCGACCGACCTGCTCATCACGTACACGTACCGGCTGGCGTTCGGCGGCGCCGGAGCCCGGTACGGGTTCGCGGCCGCGATCTCCGTCTACATCTTCACCATCGTCGCCGTGATCTCCGCGGTCAGCTTCCGGCGGACCCGCCGTCAGGAGGAGGTGTACTCGTGACCACGCGTCATTCGCCGACGCCACGCACGGACCCGCGGCCGAATCAGGACACTCGGCGGCGAACCACGCGGGGCGGATGGTTCGCCCGGGTCGGCTGGCGCCACCTCGTCGGTGTGCTCGCCGTGCTGTTCTCCCTGTTCCCGATCGTGTTCGTGGTCTCGGCCGCGCTCAACCCGCTCGGCACGCTGTCGTCGACGCAGGCCCTGCCCACCGGCTTCACCGTCGACAACTTCGCCCGTCTGTTCGGCCGCACCGTCTTCGCGCACTGGTACGCCAACTCGATCCTGATCTCCGGGGCCGCCTCGGCGGCCGCGGTGTTCCTGTCGATGCTCGCCGCGTACGCGTTCAGCCGGATGCGCTTCGTGGGGCGGCGGGTCGGGCTGCTGTCGCTGCTGCTGATCCAGATGTTCCCGCAGTTCCTCGCGGTGGTCGCGATCTATCTCATGTTCGCCGGGATCGGCGGGTACTGGCCGGGCCTGGGCTTCAGCTCGCCGTGGGGCCTGATCCTGCTCTACCTCGGCGGCGCGCTGGGTGTGAACACCTGGCTGATGAAGGGCTTCCTGGACACCGTGCCCAGGGAGCTGGACGAGTCGGCCACCGTCGACGGCGCCTCGCACGTGCAGGTGTTCTTCCGGATCATGCTGCCGCTGGTGACGCCGATCCTGGCCATCACCGGCCTGCTGGTCTTCATCACGACCATCAACGAGTTCCTGCTCGCCAACGTGTTCCTGTACGACCCGGAGTCCAAGACCCTGGCGGTGGGCCTGTACGGGATGATCGCGGAGGGCAACCGGGACGCCAACTTCGGCATGTTCTGCGCCGGTTCGCTGCTGACCGCGATCCCGACGGTCGTGGTGTTCCAGTTCCTCCAGCGCTACATCGTCTCCGGGTTGACCTCGGGCGCGGTGAAGGGCTGAGTGTGCCCGGCCGGGGGCCGTCGGCGCGTGAGGTGGGCGCCATCGGGGGCGGTCGTCGGAACGCCCCCGGCCGCGTACGGCATACTCGGCTGCCGTGGTGCTGTCGCGGTGGTGGTCGGTGTTCCTGGTGGCCGTGGGCGTGTGGAGCTGGGTGATCTGGCCGCGCTTCGCGGTCGCGATCTGGGCTGATCCACGCTCCTGGCACGGTGGTACGCCGACCTCGTTCCTGTGGGTGCACGCGGTGCTCATCGTGGTGTCGCTGGCGATCGGCACCGCGGTCGGCGTTCTGGGGCTGCGCGGGTGGCGCGCCGCCCGTAACCGGTAAAGGAGCAGGCATGGAGGCTCTCCGGCTGGTGCTGCGGTACGCGCACCTGATCGGGTTCGCGGTGCTGCTGGGCGGCGCGATCGCGCAGTACGTCTCGGGGCGGGTCCGCATCAACGCGCCCATACTGTGGGGCGCCGCGATCCAGGTCGTCACCGGTCTGGCGCTGGCGGCGCCGCTGCGTGGCGGCGGCGACAAGGAGCCCGACCCGGTCAAGCTGGCGGTCAAGGGCGTCGTCGCGCTGCTGATCTTCGTGATGGTGTTCTTCTCCCGGAAGCGGCCCGAGGTCAACAAGGGTCACTTCCTGGCCATCGTCGGTCTGACCCTGGCCAACGCCGCCGTTGCCACATTCTGGCACTAACCGGATAGTTCCGGCGCTGACCGGACAGTTCCGGGCACCGACCGGCGTCACCCGCACATCTTCCGGGGAATCGTGACCTCCACCGATAGGGGTGTCTCGACTCCCCGGAACCTGCGTGAACCTTGCGAGTGAATGCGCTCGGTGACCGTAAATTCTGCGGTTCGTGAGCGGTACCCACTCGACCTGTGACGGTTAGGGCACGTTGCCATCGAGGTCATGTCACAGGCCTATAACGTGACCAGGGTTCACGTGGTGTTTCGGCGTACGCTCCCGTCCGTTGAGTACACCGCGACGTGGCGGTGCAATCGGAAGGAGATCGTCTTGCGCCGAGCGCGTGGGATGAAGCTGCTCGCGACCGCCGGGGTGACGCTTGTCGCGCTCGGCATGGCTGCCTGCGGTGGTAAGAGCAACAACGACACTGGCAACGGCGACGGCGGTGCCAAGAAGACCGTCAAGGTCGGCCTGGCATACGACATCGGTGGGCGTGGCGACAAGTCCTTCAACGACGCGGCCGCGGCCGGTCTGGAGAAGGCCAAGAAGGACCTCGACATCCAGACCCGGGAACTCGAGGCCAACAAGGACGAGACCGAGAACGACAAGTACTCGCGGCTGAAGCTGCTGTGCGAGAGCGGCTACAACCCGGTCATCGCGGTCGGTTTCGCCTACGCCGGTGACCCGACCAGCGGTCCGATCGCGCGCGCCGCGAAGGACTGCAAGGACACCAAGTTCGCGATCATCGACGACGCGAGCGTCAAGGCGCCGAACCTGGCCAACCTGACCTTCGCCGAGGAGCAGGGCTCCTTCCTCGTCGGCGCGGCCGCCGCGCTCAAGACCAAGACCGGTCAGATCGGCTTCATCGGTGGCTGCGAGGTCGACCTGATCAAGAAGTTCGAGGCCGGCTACGTGGCGGGCGCCAAGGCTGTCAAGTCCGACATCCAGGTCACGGCCAAGTACCTGTCGACCGTCGGCGACAAGTGCTCGGGCTTCAACGACCCGGCCAAGGGGCAGACCGCCGCCGAGGGCATGTACGACAACGGTGCCGACGTGGTCTACCAGGCCGCCGGTGGCTCGGGTACGGGCGTGTTCAAGGCCGCCAAGGGCAAGGGCAAGCTCGCGATCGGTGTCGACTCCGACCAGTACGAGACCGTCACCCCGGACCTCAAGGACGTCATCCTGACCTCCATGCTCAAGCGGGTCGACACGGCGGTGTACCAGTTCGTCAAGGACGAGGGCGCCGGCAAGTTCACCGCCGGTGAGACGGTCTTCGACCTCAAGGCCGACGGCGTCGGGTACTCGGTCAGCGGCGGCAAGATCGACGACATCAAGACCAAGCTCGACGAGTACAAGCAGCAGATCATCGACGGCAAGATCACCGTACCGTCGAAGCCGACCAACGGCTGATCCATCGGTAACGACTGACCGTGGCGGGGTCCGGACCGGGCCCCGCCACCGTCATGGCGCACGACGCCGCGCATCCGCGCCAGACCCTGGGAGGAAGGGATTCGATGAGCACCGACGTGGCACCCGCGGCGCCCCCCGCGGGGGCGGGCGAGCCGCCCGCGGTGCAACTGCGGGGGATCACCAAACGGTTCCCCGGTGTCGTGGCCAACCACGACATCGACCTGTCCGTACGCCGTGGCAGCATCCACGCCATCGTGGGTGAGAACGGCGCCGGCAAGTCGACCCTGATGAAGACGCTCTACGGGATGCACCGTCCGGACTCCGGCGAGATCCTCATCGACGGCGAGCGGGTCGTCTTCGGATCTCCCCAGCAGGCCATCAAGGCCGGCATCGGCATGGTGCACCAGCACTTCATGCTCGCCGACAACTTCACCGTGCTGGAGAACATCGTCCTCGGCGCCGAGAAGCTGCACGGCATCGGCGACGCCGCCGCGCGCCGGATCCGCGAGATCTCCGGCCAGTACGGCCTCGGCGTCGACCCGGAAGCGCTGGTGGAGAACCTCGGCGTCGGCGACCGGCAGCGCGTCGAGATCCTCAAGGTGCTCTACCGGGGCGCGCGGGTGCTCATCCTGGACGAGCCCACCGCGGTCCTCGTGCCGCAGGAGGTCGACGCGCTCTTCGACAACCTGCGCCAGCTCACCCGCGAGGGCCTCACCATCATCTTCATCTCGCACAAGCTGCACGAGGTGCTCGCCGTCGCCGACGCGATCACGGTGATCCGCCGCGGCACGACGGTCGCCTCGGTCGACCCGCGCGAGGTCACCTCCCGGCAGCTCGCGACGCTGATGGTCGGCAGCGAGCTGCCCAGCCCGGAGGCGCGCGAGTCCACCGTGACCTCCGACCAGGCGCTGTCGGTCATCGATCTGTCGGTGCACACTCCGGACGGGCGTCCGCTGGTGGACGGCGTCAGCTTCACGATCCACCGGGGCGAGGTCGTCGGCATCGCCGGGGTCGAGGGCAACGGCCAGGCGGAGCTGATCGAGGCGATCATGGGCATGCGGCCGGCCACCGGCCAGGTCCGGCTCGACGGCGCCGACATCAGCGACTGGAGCACCCGGGCCCGCCGCGAGGCCGGCCTGGGCCACGTCCCGGAGGACCGGCACCGGCAGGGGCTGCTGCTGGAGGCGCCGCTGTGGGAGAACCGGATCCTCGGCCACCAGACCGAACAGCCGAACGCGCGCGGTCCGCTGCTCGACATCCGCGGCGCCCGCCGGGACACCGCGCGGATCGTGGCCGACTACGACGTGCGTACGCCCGGCATCGACGTGCCCGTCGGGGCGCTGTCCGGCGGCAACCAGCAGAAGCTCATCGTCGGCCGGGAGATGAGCCACACGCCCAAGGTGCTGCTCGCCGCGCACCCCACCCGCGGGGTGGACGTGGGCGCGCAGGCGGCGATCTGGGAGCACATCAAGCGGGCCCGCCGGGAGGGGATGGGCGTGCTGCTCATCTCGGCCGACCTCGACGAGCTGATCGGCCTGTCCGACTCGCTCAAGGTGATCTTCCGGGGCCGCTTCGTGGCCGAGGCCGACCCGGCCACCGTCACCCCGGAACAGCTCGGCCTGGCCATGACCGGCGCGGGCGAGGAGACCTCATGAGTGGTACATCGCAAGCGGTGACGCCGGGGCGGGCCTGGGCCGCCCGGCTGGACCGGCGGCAACTGCTGCCCAAGGTGCTCGCGCCCGTGGGTGCGCTGCTGCTCGCCGCCCTGATCTCGTCGATCGCGCTGGCGGTCAGCAACCAGGACCCGGGGACGGCGTTCAGCGCCATGTTCGAGTACGGCTCCCGGCCGGACTCGATCGTCGACATTCTCAACAAGTCCGTCGACTTCTACATCGCCGCCATCGCGGTCGCCATCGGCTTCCGGATGAACCTGTTCAACATCGGCGTCGACGGCCAGTACCGGCTGGCGAGCCTGCTCGCGGCCTCGCTCGGCGCGGCGCCGTTCCTGGACTGGGCGCCCGGCATCCTGCGGATCCTGCTGATCATCGTGGTCGCGATGGCCGTCGGTGCCTTCTGGGCCGGGGTCGCCGCGCTGCTGAAGGTCACCCGGGGCGTCAGCGAGGTCATCTCGACGATCATGCTGAACTTCATCGGCGGCCAGATCGTCGCGTACCTGTTGACCACCAACCGGCTGGGCGTGCAGGCCAAGGGCAGCAACGACGTCGCCACCCCGACGTTGCCGTCGGACTCCTGGGTGTCCGGGATCCCGCTGGTTCCCGGCGCCGACAGCAAGGTCAACGGCTTCATCGTGGTGGCCGTTCTGGTCGGGCTCGGGTACTGGTTCGTGCTCGGCCGCACCCGCTTCGGTTTCGACCTGCGCGCCAGCGGCCAGAGCCCGACCGCGGCCGTGGCCAGCGGCGTGAACGCCCGGCGCATGGTGCTGTACGCGATGCTGCTGTCCGGCGCGGTCGCCGGCCTCGTCGGCATGTCGCAACTGCTGGGTGAGCGCCATGCGCACACCACCTCGGTCGGCGGGCTCGGCTTCACCGCCATCGGGATCGCGCTGCTCGGCCGCAACTCGCCGGTCGGGATCGCGCTCGCCTCCCTGTTGTGGGCCTTCCTCAACACCTCGTCGCAGATCCTCGACATCGAGGAGATCCCGAAGGAGATCGTGACGATCATGCAGGGCACGACCGTACTGGCGGTCGTCGTGGCCTACGAGCTGGCCAACCGGCTCAGCCAGCGGGCGCAGCAGCGCCGGGTCGGCGCCGTGGTCGCCGAGCCCGGCCCGACGCCGTCGGCGAACAAGAGCGAGGTGTCCGCATGACCACGGATGCCGTCCTGACCTCGACCCCGGCCGCCCCGGCGGCGCCGTCGCCGCGCGGCAGCCGGTTCAGCCTGCCGGTCCTGCTGCTGGTGATCGCCGGCGGCCTCGTCGCGCTCGCCGCGGTCCGGACCGTCACCGGCGCCAACGACCTCACCTCCAGCGGCGCGATCCGCGCGGCGCTGCAGTCGGCCGTACCGATCGGCCTCGCCGGCCTGGGCGGCCTGTGGGCCGAGCGGGCCGGTGTGGTGAACATCGGCCTGGAGGGCCAGCTGATCTTCGGTACCTGGTTCGGCGCGTGGGCCGGGTACCACTGGGGACCGTGGGTCGGCGTGCTGGCCGCGATCGCCGGCGGCGCCCTCGGCGGCCTGCTGCACGCGCTGGCCACGGTCACCTTCGGCGTCGACCACATCATCTCCGGTGTGGCCATCACGATCCTCGCCGAAGGCGTCGCCCGGTTCCTGTCGCAGCTGGCCTTCAAGGGTCTGCCCGGCGGCGGCGTGACCCAGTCGCCGACCGTACCCGAGCTGCCGCGCTGGAGCGTGCCGGGCGTGCCTGCGCTCGACGGTCTCGAGCGCAGGCACTGGTTCCTGGTCAGCGACGTCGCCGGGATCCTGCGCGGCGCCCTGACCGAGGTGTCGGCGCTGACCATCCTCGCCGTGCTGCTGGTGCCGGTCTCGTTCTGGGTGCTGTGGCGCACGCCGTTCGGCCTGCGGCTGCGGTCGGTCGGCGAGAACCCCAAGGCGGCGGAGTCGCTGGGCGTCAACGTCTACCGGTACAAGTACTACGGTGTCGTGGTCTCCGGTGCGCTGGCCGGCCTGGGCGGCGCGTTCCTGTCGATGGTCGCCTCCAGCATCTACCGCCAGGGGCAGACCGGCGGCCGTGGCTTCATCGGCCTGGCCGCGATGATCTTCGGTAACTGGCGGCCCGGCGGACTGGCCGGCGGCGCGCTGCTGTTCGGGTACACCGACGCGCTGCAACTGCGCGGGGGCAGCACGTCGGTGCACGCGCTGCTGCTGTTCCTGGCGCTGATGCTGCTGGCGTTCGGCGTGTGGCGGCTGGTACGCCGGCAGGTCGTGATGGGCGGCGTCGCGGTCGCCGCAGGCCTGCTGACCGGCCTGTGGTACGCCACGACCGATAGCATCCCGGGCGAGTTCGTGCAGGCCGCCCCGCACATCACCACACTGGTCGTACTGGCGCTGGCCTCGCAGCGGCTGCGGATGCCGGCCGCCGACGGGCAGCGGTACCGCCGAGGCGGCTGACGAGTGGAGGACACCAACGTGGACGTGGACTGGGCTGCGCTGCGCGAGGCGGCGGTCGGGGCGATGCACCGGGCGTACGCGCCGTACTCCCGGTTTCCGGTCGGTGTAGCCGGCCTGGTCGACGACGGCCGGGTGATCACCGGCTGCAACGTGGAGAACGCCTCGTACGGCGTGGGCCTGTGCGCCGAGTGCGGCCTGGTCTCGGCTCTGCACGCGACCGGTGGCGGCCGGCTGATGGCGATCTCCTGTGTGGACGCGCAGGGCACCCCGCTGATGCCCTGCGGGCGCTGCCGGCAACTGCTGTGGGAGCACGGCGGCCCGCGCTGCCTGGTGGAGACGGCCACCGGCCCGGTACCGATGACGGAGCTGCTGCCGTACGCGTTCGACGCCGGCGACCTGGGCCGCTCGCCGGAGCGCGCGGAGCCGGCGCCGGAGGCCGTGCCGAACGCGCTGCTGGAGTACGTGGGCCACGGGGCGGTGTTCGTGCACCGTGACGTCGCCGGTGGACAGCCGGTGTGGACGGCGTACTGGGAGCGCGCGGCGCACGCCGACGAGGCGTCCGGGATCCTCCAGGAGGCACCGACCTGGCCGGACGCGGCCTCGGCGGTGGCCTGGGGGAGGACCCGCACCTCCCGCGTGGTCGTGGTCGAGGCGGACGGCACGCTCAGCTGGGCCGGTGTGGGTGTACCCCCCGCCGAGGTTTCCCGCGAGTGGCGCCCGTAAATCTGCGTGATCACGGAGACTTTTCCGTGCCGGGACACGGAGAAGTCTCCGTGATCATGAGGAGATGTGCATGAGTGAAGCGTTCGCGGCCGTCGACGTGATCAGGGCCAAGCGCGACGGCGGCGTGCTGTCCGACGCGCAGATCGACTGGGTGGTCGACGCGTACACCCGGGGTACGGTCGCCGACGAGCAGATGTCGGCGCTGGCCATGGCGATCCTGCTGCGCGGCATGACGCCGGCCGAGATCGCGCGGTGGACCGCCGCGATGATCGCCAGCGGGGAGCGGCTCGACCTGGCGGGCGTCGGTCGCCCCACGGTGGACAAGCACTCCACCGGCGGCGTCGGCGACAAGATCACACTGCCGCTCACCCCGCTGGTGGCGGCGTGCGGCGCGGCCGTGCCGCAGCTGTCCGGGCGGGGGCTCGGCCACACCGGCGGCACGCTGGACAAGCTGGAGGCCATCCCGGGCTTCCGGACCAGGCTGTCCAATGAGGAGTTCGTCGGGCAGTTGCGGACCGTCGGCGCGGCCATCTGCGCCGCCGGGGAGGGGCTCGCCCCCGCCGACCGCAAGCTGTACGCGCTGCGCGACGTGACCGGCACCGTCGAGGCGATCCCGCTGATCGCCAGCTCCATCATGAGCAAGAAGATCGCCGAGGGTACCTCCGCGCTCGTCCTCGACGTGAAGGTCGGCACCGGTGCGTTCATGAAGCGCGCCGACGACGCCCGCGAGCTGGCCCGGACCATGGTCGAGCTGGGCAAGGCCCACGACGTGACCACCGTCGCGCTGCTCACCGACATGGACACGCCGCTCGGGTACGCGATCGGCAACGGCATCGAGGTCGCCGAGTCGGTCGACGTCCTGGCCGGCGGAGGGCCGGCCGACGTGGTCGAGTTGACCCTCGCGCTGGCCCGGGAGATGCTCGGCGCCGCCGGCCTGCCCGACGCCGACCCGGCCGCCGCGCTCGCCGACGGGCGGGCGATGGACTCCTGGCGGGCGCTGGTGCGCGCGCAGGGCGGCGACCCGGACGCGGCGCTGCCGAAGGCGGCCGAGAGCGAGTACGTCCGGGCCGACCGGGACGGGTACGTGACCGGGATGGACGCGTTCGCGCTCGGGGTGGCCGCCTGGCGGCTCGGCGCCGGCCGGGCCCGCAAGGAGGACCCGGTGAGCGCCGCCGCCGGGATCCTGCTGCACGCCAGGCCCGGTGACCCGGTGCGGCGCGGGGACGTCCTGTACGAGCTGCGTACCGACGACGCGGGCCGCATCCCCGCGGCGCTCGCGGCCGCCGACGGCGCCGTCGGCGTCGCCGACGCCCCGCCCGCCGCCCGGCCCCTGGTTCTGGAGAGGATCGCGTAATGGCGGAACTGGTCGGGAAGGCGACCCGGGTGCCGGTGCCCGGGGGAAAGATCATTGACGAGTACGTCGGCCGGGTCAACACCGGCGACGAGGCGGTGTCGATCGCGCACATGGTCGCGCCGGCCGGGTGGACCGAGCCGTTCCAGACACCGGAGTTCGACGAGTACACGCTGGTGCTGCGCGGCCGGGTCACGGTGGAGACCCCGGACGGGGTCCTGGCGGTCGGCGCCGGGCAGGCCGTGGTGACCCGGGCGGGGGAGCGCATCCGGTACGCGACCCCGGCCGACTCCGGCGCCGAGTACGTCGCGGTCTGCCTGCCGGCGTTCGGTCCGGACCTGGCCCGCCGGGACCCGGAGTAGCCGCTGTCGGCTACGCCGGCCGCGGCTGCCGGCGCGGGGTCCAGCGGGTCACGTCGACCGCCGCCGTGACCGTCACCGGCTCCGGCAGCCCACCCAGCGCCGCGGTGAGCCGGTCGGCGTCGGTGTGCCAGGCGCTGGGCCCCATCGCGACCGCCGTCCGCGCCTGCGCCCGGGACAGTTCCAGCGGCCACTCGTAGCGCCGTTCGTCGTCCTTGACGAACCACGGCTCCAGGGAGGCGGCCAGCCGCTGCGACTTGGCCGGGTCGACCCGTACCAGATCCAGCGTGTCGACCAGGGCGCCCAGGTGCGCCGGTGCGGGTGTGACCACGACCAGCACGCCGCCGGGGGTCAGGATCCGGTGGAACTCGGGTCCGGAGCGGGGCGCGAACACGTCGAGGACGGCGTCGGCCGCCCCGTCGGCCAGGGGCAGACCGCGCCAGGCGTCCGCGCGGACCGCCGCCAGCCGTGGGTGGGCGCGGGCCGCGCGGCGCAGCGCCGGCTTGGAGACGTCCACCGCCACGCCCAGGTCGCCCGGTCGGGCCTCCAGCAGCGCCGCCAGGTGCTGGCCGGTGCCGGCGCCGACGTCGACGACCAGGCCCGGCGGCCGGTCGCCCAGCGCCACCACGAGCGCGTCGGTCAGTACCCGGAAGTGCCCGGCGCCCAGCAACTCCTGCCGCGCGGCGACCATCTCGGCGGTGTCGCCCGGGTGGGTCAGCCGCCCCGCGCTCAGGTCGACGTACCCCTGTCGGGCGAGGTCGAAGGTGTGCCCGTCGGCGCAGCGCAGGGCACCCGGCGCGGGCACCAGCGCGGCGGAGCAGACGGGGCAGCGCAGGTGATCCACGATGTCGGCGCGCACCCGACCATCATGGCCGTAGGGTCGAGGGATGCCTGCACCAACCTATGAAGAGATCCGGCGGGCGCCGAAGGTGCTGCTCCACGACCACCTTGACGGCGGCCTGCGTCCGGCCACGATCGTCGAACTGGCCGACGCGGTCGGACACCCGCTGCCCAGCACCGACGCCGGGGAGCTGGGGGACTGGTTCGCCCGCGCGGCCGACTCCGGGTCGCTGGAGCGTTACCTGGAGACGTTCGCCCACACCGTCGCGGTCACCCAGACCGCCGAGGCGCTGCACCGGGTCGCCGCCGAGTGCGCGCTCGACCTGGCCGCGGACGGCGTCGTGTACGCGGAGGTACGGTTCGCGCCGGAGCAGCACCTGGAGCGGGACCTCACGCTGCCGGAGGTGGTGGAGGCGGTCCTCGCCGGGTTCGCCGACGGGGCCCGGCAGGCGGCCGTGGCGGGTACGCCCATCCGGGTGGGCACCCTGCTCACCGCGATGCGCCACGCGGCCCGGTCGATGGAGATCGCCGAGCTGGCGGTGCGGTACCGCGACAGCGGCGTGGTCGGGTTCGACATCGCCGGCGCCGAGGCGGGGTACCCGCCCACCCGGCACCTGGACGCGTTCGAGTACCTGCAGCGCGAGAACTTCCACTTCACCATCCACGCCGGTGAGGCGTTCGGGCTGCCGTCCATCTGGCAGGCCATCCAGTGGTGCGGCGCCGACCGGCTGGGCCACGGCGTGCGTATCGTCGACGACATCGACCGCGAGTCCGGCAAGCTGGGCCGGCTGGCCGCGTACGTGCGGGACAAGCGGATCCCGCTGGAGCTGTGCCCGTCGTCGAACGTGCAGACGGGGGCCGCGGCGTCGATCGCCGAGCACCCCATCGGCCTGCTGCGGGACCTGCGGTTCCGGGTCACGGTCAACACCGACAACCGGCTGATGAGCCGGACCGGCATGACCCGGGAGATGGCGCTGCTGGTGGAGGCGTTCGGCTACGGCTGGGCGGAGCTACAGTGGTTCACCGTCAACGCGATGAAGAGCGCCTTCGTTCCGTTCGACGAACGGCTCGTCCTGATCAACGAGGTGATCAAGCCGGCGTACGCCAAGCTGCTCGGCTGATCGTCCCCGGTACGGCTCGGCCGAGCGGCGCCGGGGGCGGCCCGAACGGCCGCGCCGGCGGGCACATCCGGCGGCGTACCGTGTGACCCGCCGATGGGCGGCGATCGGCCGTGGCCCGGCGTCCGTCCAGGTTATTCACACTGTTCGGCTTCGGCATAGACGCGCAAGACCACCCAAAAAACCCGCAAGTACGATACCGACATTTACGACTTTCTGTCCTTCTATAAGGGGTCCTGAGAAGTGATTTCGCTGCACAGGGGCCTCGTGCCGGCAACCCCCCACGGTGTCCGGGCCCACGCTGGGCTTTCTCTTTGCCAGCGGACATGGTGGAATCTCGGGGGTCTGGCCCGAATTCGGGTCGGCCGGTCACGGGTGCCTACTGTTCGTCAGGCACCGGTTCGGAGGGCGGTGAGGTGAGCAAACGGCCAACGACGGGAACCTCGAGGTTCTCGCGTCTGCACCTGCCCGTGGGCTGGCTGCGTAACGCGCCGATCTGGTCCAAGCTCGGACTCATCATGATCGTGCCCACCATCGCCACCGTCGTGGTCGGTGTGCTGGGCCTGGTGGACAACTACCGGCAGGCCAACGACGCCGACCAGGCCCGCCTGCTGGCCGGCCTGACGGCCGAGAGCGGCGCGCTGGTTCACGAACTGCAGAACGAGCGGGCGGCCTCCACGCTCCTGCTGGGCAGCCCGAACAACGAGACCCGGGCGGCGTTCGACCGTCAGGCGGGGCTCACCGATGAGGCGTACAAGAAGTACCGGCTGCGCCGCTCCGCGCTCGGCACCGTCCCCGCCGACTTCCGCGGCCAGCTCAACCGCATCGACACCCAGCTGTCCGACCTGCCCAAGCAGCGGGAGCAGATCCGCTCCAGCGGTCAGCCGAGCGGCACCGAGCCGACGACGCTGACCAACGCCATCTTCCGGTACCAGACCCTCATCGGTGACCTGGTGGCGGTCCGCGGCTCGGCCGCCCAGCTCACCAACGACCAGCACCTCGGCGCCGAGATGCGCGCCTCGGCCGCGCTGTCGCAGACCAAGGAGTACCTCGCCGAGGAGCGCGTGGTCGTGCTCCAGGCGCTGCTCCAGCGCTCGATGCCGACGCAGATGAAGACGCAGTTCATCGGCACCCTCAAGGGGCAGGACCTCGCGCTGCGCCAGTTCCAGGCGGTCGCCGAGCAGCCCCAGCGCACGCTCTACGACAAGACAGTGACCGGCGCCGACCGGCGCGAGGCGGAGAACTTCCAGAGCACCATCTCCAGCCTCGCCGGCGACGACCTGCCATCGGACATCTTCACGCCGCAGCAGTGGGACCGGGCGATGGTCGGCCGGGCCGACCAGGTCCGCAAGGTGGAGACCACGCTCGACGACCAGGCGATCCGCGACGCGTCGAACCTGCGCGACCAGTTGCAGCGGCGGATGGTCCTCCAGGTCGCCATGCTGCTCGGCCTGCTGATGCTGTCCATCATGTTCGCGTGGGGTGTCGCCCGGTCCATGGCCCGCTCGCTGCGCGAGCTGCGCCACGGCGCGCTCACCGTCGCCCAGTACGGCCTGCCTCAGGCGGTCGCCCGGCTGCGTGACCCGCAGCTGGCCAGCCAGGCGTCCCCGCAGCAGCTCGCCGCCCAGATCGCCGAGCCGCTGCCGGTGCGCAGCAACGACGAGTTCGGCCAGGTCGCCGAGGCGTTCAACGCGGTGCACCTGGAGGCGGTCCGGACCGCCGCCGAGCAGGCCGCTCTGCGCGCCAGCGTCGCGACGATGTTCGTCAACCTCGCCCGCCGCAGCCAGATCCTGGTCGACCGGTTGATCGGCCACCTCGACCGGCTGGAGCGCGGCGAGGAGGACCCCGACCGGCTCGCCGAGCTGTTCCAGCTCGACCACCTGGCGACCCGGATGCGCCGTAACGACGAGAACCTGCTGGTGCTCGCCGGCGCCGACTCCACCCGCATCCAGCGCGAGCCCGCGCCGCTGATGGACGTGCTGCGCGCGGCCCAGTCCGAGGTGGAGCACTACACCCGGATCGAGTTCGGGATGATCGACCGGGACATCGAGATCGCGGCCCAGTCGGTCAACGACATGGTCCACCTCATCGCCGAGCTGCTCGACAACGCGACCGCCTTCTCTCCGCCGGACTCGGCGGTGATGGTCGAGGCGCGCCGGGTCGGCGACCGGGCTGTCCTCCTGGTCGAGGACCGCGGGATCGGTATCTCCCCGGACCAGCTTCGGGAGCTCAACGATCGCCTTGCCAACCCGCCGATGGTGGACGTGGCCGTCTCCCGGATGATGGGTCTCGTCGTGGTCGCCCGGCTGGCCGCGCGGCACGGCGTCAAGATCGAGCTACGCCCGGCGCGTGAGCGCGGCACCGTCGCCGACCTCACGCTGCCGGCCAGCGTCCTCGTACCGCGGGCCCTCGCCGGCCGTGGCGCGCCGGTCGTCGGATCGCCGATCGCCGGTATCCGCGACGCGGCCACCACCGGCGTTGCCGAGCGGTCGCCGTTCGGATCCCCGCTGGCGCTCGAGAGCGCCCCGACCGCGGGTGCCGGTGTCCCGAGCGCGGGTGCCGGTGTCCCGACCCCGGGCGACGCGTCGCGGGAGCCGGTCACCGGTGGCTCCGGGTTCCCGGGCTTCGGTGCGGGCCCCTCCTGGGGTGGCACCGGATCGGGCTTCGGCGCGGAGCCGGTCGAGCCCGCGCCGACGCTCAACGGTTCCGCCGGCGGCCCGACCGCCGGTCAGTCCGGGCCGACCACGTCGCGTCTGTTCAGTGAGGGTGGAGCCGGCCTGTTCGGCGGTTCCCGCCCGACCAGCGGCGCCCCCGTGGGCGGTGAGGGTGGAGCCGGCCTGTTCGGCAACTCCCACCCGACCAGCGGCGCCCCCGTCGGCGGTGAACCCGGTACACCTCCGGCGGTGCCCGGACGTGGACAGCCGCCCGCGTGGAGCGACCTCATCGGCACCACCGGGGCCAACGGCACCGTTCCGGACGTCACCGGCACCAACGGCAGCGAGTTCCCGCCACCGGTCCGGCCACAGGACGGCGAGCCCTTGCCACAGCGGCGGCCGACCGATTCGCCCGCGCCGGCGGAGGACACCGCTGACGGTCCGGCCATCCCGCGGCAGCGGCCGGTGCAGCCCGGCCCGGAGGGCGTCGACGACGCCGTACCGTCCGCCGACACCCCGGTCACGCCCGACGAGCCCCTCGCCGTCCGGGTCCCACATCCGGTCGACGAGCCGGTCATTCCCAGGCCGGTTGCCGCGCCGGCCGCGCCGCCCGCGTGGCCGCCGGTGCCCCATCCGGTCGAGCCCGAGGTCACGGCGGAACCACCGGCGGTGCCGTCAGCGTTCGCCGCCGCGCTCGACATGACGGCGGAGATGCCGCGGGTCCGCGTCGACTGGGGGCAGACCACCGACCACGCTTCGTCCACCGCTGGTGGCGGCGTCGACCAGCGCTTCGCGGACGAGACGATGGAACTGCCGATCTTCCGCGAGTTGGAGTCGGCCTGGTTCCGCAAGCCGGCCCCCGCGGCACCGACCAACGGCGCTTCGGCGAACCCGCCGCAGCCCCGCGAGTCGATGCCCGCGCCGGTGGCTGCCCCGGATCACGTCATCAACCCGGCCCCCGAGGCGGCTCCGGCCGCGCCCGGCGGACCGGAGGCCGTGGCCGAACCGCCGGCCGCCGTGGTGCCTGTCACACCGGCCGCCGAGGCGGCGCAGCGGCCGATGCCCGTGGTCGAGGAGACCTGGCGCAGCGCGGCGGACGATGGATGGCAGGCGGCGAAGGCGCTGGAGGAGCCGCAGGAGTTCACGACCACCGCGACCGGGCTGCCCAAGCGGGTACCCATGTCCCAACTTGTACCCGGTGGGGTCGAAAAGGGTACTGTCAGCGCGCACAAGCGCACGCCGGAGGCGGTGCGTGGTCTGCTGTCGGCGTACCACCGTGGCGTCCAGCGCGGCCGGGGCACCAATTCCGGCGAAGCGAAGACCCCGGAGCACACCACGGCCGGACCACAAAGTTCGCAAGGTGGCAAGGAGCAAGAGGCATGACGACAACGCAGGATCTCAGTTGGCTGCTCGCCAACTTCGCCGACCGTGTACCCGGTGTGGCACACGCGGTCGCCGTTTCCGCCGACGGATTGCTTCTGGCCGGGTCCCGCGACCTACCGAGGGACCGCGCCGACCAGCTCGCCGCGATCGCCTCCGGTCTGGTGAGCCTGACGCTGGGGGCGGCCCGCTGCTTCGAGGGCGGTGCCGTGCTGCAGACCGTGGTGGAGATGGACAACGGGTTCCTCTTCCTCATGTCGATCTCCGACGGCTCGTCCTTCGCGGTACTCGCCGCCCGCGCCTGTGACGTGGGCCAGGTGGGCTACGAGATGGCGCTGCTGGTCGACCGGGTCGGTGACGCGCTCACCCCGGCACCACGGGCCGCCGCGGGCCTGCTGGGCTGATCGGCTGTTGCCGCGATCAGTCGCACGTGTTGTGATACCTGGCCGAGGAGTGAGGAGGTGAACGGCGACAATGGCCGAACGTGACGAGCCGAGCGGTGCCCTGGTGAGGCCCTACGCCGTCACCCGTGGGCGCACCCGGCCGAGGCTGGAGATTGCGATCGAGGCGCTGATCGAGACCACCGTGCGGGGCCGTTCCGCCGGGGGCCGGGGTAGCGCACACGGGCAGGAGCAGCAGTACATTGCCACCTTGTGCGATGGTCGGCTGCAGTCGCTCGCGGAGATCGCCGCGCGGATGCAGTTACCGCTCGGCGTGGCGCGGGTTCTCATCGCGGACATGGCGGCGGATGGGTTAGTCGCCGTGTACGAGCCGACCTCGTTCGACGACAACGACGCGGTGGGCACAGAACTGCTGGAAAGGGTGCTGAGTGGACTTCGGAGGCTCTGACATGACGCCGCACCGCTCGTCGTCCGGGCGGGTCACGTCAGCGAAGATTGTCATCGCCGGTGGCTTCGGCGTGGGCAAGACCACGCTGGTGGGCTCGGTCTCGGAGATCACGCCACTGACCACCGAGGCGATCATGACGTCGGCCGGCGTGGGCGTCGACGACACCCGGCAGGTGCCTGGTAAGACGACGACCACGGTGGCGATGGACTTCGGTCGGATCACCATCGACCGGGATCTGATCCTGTACCTGTTCGGCACGCCGGGCCAGACGCGGTTCTGGTTCATGTGGGACGAACTGGTGCGTGGAGCGATCGGTGCGGTCGTGCTGGTCGACACCCGTCGGCTCGCCGACTGCTTCGCCGCCATCGACTTCTTCGAGCACCGGCGGCTGCCGTACCTGATCGCCATCAACTGCTTCGACGGCGTGCAGTACCACAACGCCGACGACGTGCGCGAGGCGCTGGCGATCTCGTCGGACGTGCCGGTGGTGTCGTGTGACGCCCGGACTCGTGAGTCGACCAAGCAGGTACTGATCTCGCTGGTCGAGTACGTCCTGACCATGCGGCGCTCCCGCACGCCCACCCCGGCCTGATCCGCGCCCGTCTCCTCGGAGGAATCCGGTCCCGTCCGCTTCGGTGAACGGGGCCGGATCACTTGTGTCCGGCGCCGCACGCCGTACCGCGTGTTTCCGTGCCCCCTACGGCCCCGTGACGCCGGCCAGGCGCCGTGCGCTAGGGGAAACCAGGGGAAGGGGCAACCGGGCCGTCCCGTGCCGTTGAAGATGGCCGTCACGCGGCGGCGGTACCGTCTCGGGTACGGCCAGTCGGACGGCGACGGGTGCACATCTACCGCGACCCGACGTCACCCGCCCGACGGTACCCACCGTCCATCGTGTCGACGTCAACCCACCGTCCATGGTGGAAACGGCGCCCACCGTCACGATCGTGGACGATGGGCGCCGGACAGTCGGGGTCAGCGGCGGGCAGAGCGGTACTCGTAGTCGCGGTCGTCGCCCTGGTCGCGGCTGAAGTCCCAGCCGCCCGAGGACTCCCGTCCGGGCCGGCCACCGACCCGGTAGCCGCCGACCTCCTGGCCGCGCCGCCAACCCCGGAAGTACCCGGAGGTGTGGGCGGCGATGGCGGCCGGGTCGCGGACGACCCGCAGCGGACGCTCCGGCGCCGCGACGGGGGAGCCCGGTACGAGGTTCTGCTGCGGCACCCGGCGGGGCAGTCCGGACTCGGTCTCGGTGCCCACGGCCGGTTCCGCGGCGTGTGATGCGGCGCGCCAGCCCTCGTCGGAGGGGCTGGCGAAGTCGAGCTTGATCTCGTCCTCCCCGAAGTGGTCGGTGAACCACGCCGACCGCGCTTCCGCGAAAATCAGCAGGTCGCCGTCGGCTTCGTCCTTGGTGGGGGGCTGGGCCGGCTCGGCGCTCGGCTTGCGCGCGGCGGACCGGCGGCCGGACTGCTCGGCGTCGCTGCCGGCACCGGACAGGCCGCCGCGGTTGGGCGTGGTGTCGTTCGTGGGGCCGCTGCCGTTCAGGCCGCCGCCGTTGCCGAGGCCGCCGTTCGCGCCGTTGCTGGGCTCCACGAGCCGGAGGGCGGGCGGCTCCAGGCGGAGGTCGGCCGCGAACGGTTCGCGGTACTGCGGCGGCTCGCTGGTGAGCGCCGGGTCGGTCATCGGTGCCGGCTCGACCAGGCGCAGGGCCGGCGGCTCGGCCGGCAGGTCATCGGACTGCCAGGGCGGTACGACCCGCCGTTCGGGCTGGAGCGGTAGGTCGACCCGCGGCGCCTCGGCGGCCGGCGGAAGGTCCAGCGACCGGGAGAAGTCCAGGCGAGGCATCTCGCCGGGAGCGAGGTCCTGACGGCCCTCCGTCGTCCGCCGGCTCTCCACCCGCGGCTCCACGGGCTGCCGGTACCGCTCCGCGCTGTGGGCGGGCTCCGCGGGCGCGTCACCGCGCAACGGCCAGCTCGCGGGGGGACCGGACGGTGGCACGTCGGCGGCCGGACCGGTCGGGACGGTTCCGGGCGCCAGCGTGAAGCTGGTCGTCGGCGACTCGGCACCGCCCGCACCGCGCTGGTCACCGAACGGCGCGGACACC
Source organism: Planosporangium spinosum (assembly GCF_049999945.1). Classification (NCBI taxonomy): domain Bacteria; kingdom Bacillati; phylum Actinomycetota; class Actinomycetes; order Micromonosporales; family Micromonosporaceae; genus Planosporangium; species Planosporangium spinosum. The sequence continues at coordinate 125,508 of NZ_JBLYUB010000010.1, forward strand.
GGGCCGGTGGTGTAGGCCGGCTTCAGGCCCGGCGGGACCGGCGCGACCTGCTGCGGCCGTGCAGCGGCCGGCTCGGGCTGGGTGTGGGCGGCCGGGTTGATCGGGGTCGGGATCGAAGCCGGCGGCGGCACCGGAAGCGACGCCGGGGGCGCCTGTACCGGGGTCGGCGCGGGGGCCGGGGTGCTGACCGGGACCGGCGTGGGGGCCGGGCCCGATACCGGCGTCGGCTGGTGCGTGGCCTGCTGCTCGGCTGCCTGCTTCTCGGCAGCGCGGCGCGCGGCGCGGGTACGCGGCGCCGCCTGGCTCTCCGCGGGCACGTCGCCGGTGCCGGCACGGTGGCTACCGGCGGGCGCGGCCGGGGACGTGGTCGCCGTCGTGGCGGCGGCCGGGGTGGCCGGCGGAGCGGACTGCGGCTGGACCGCCGGTGGGCCGGAGCGCGGCTGGATCCCCGCGGGCGGCGCGGAGCGCGGGCGCACCGACGCCGACCGGGTGCGGCGGGCCGCCGGGCGCGCCGACTCCTCCGCGGCGGCGGGGCCCGGGTACGTCTCCGTTCCCGGTACGGTCGCGACGCTGGTGCGGGGCCGGATGGCCGGCGTCGTCGTCGCGCCGGCGCCGGGCATCCGGGCGGACAGCACCGACACCAGCGCGTCGGCCGCCGCGTCGCAGGCGCGGACGGCGGCCACCGACTGGCGCACGGTCTCGGCGACGGCGCTGGTGACCGAGCGGTTCATGCCGGTGCGGCGGGGCGTCTCGGCGATGGCCACGCGCAGCGAGGTGACGGCTTCGGTCAGGGTGGCGGAGTCGGAGACGCCCGCGTCGGTGAGTTCGGCGATCGCCTGGGCGTCACGCCCGCGCCCGTTCGTGCCGGTGCCCAGCGGGCCCGGCTCGGGCAGGGCGTCGAGGATGGCCAGCGGGATCGGCTCGGCGGGATCCGGGAACGCCCGGAGCGCGGCCGGGTACAGCTCGCGGAGCACCTCGCGCAGCGTCGCGGCGGCGCCCTGCCGTCCGGTGGTGACGGCGGCGTGTGCGGCCAGGACGGGCTTCAGCCCGATCAGGTCGCGCGGGGTCGGCTGGGCGACGGCGGACAGGACGCCCGCCTGGAGCGCCCGCGCCAGGCCGATCGCGCGCCGCTCGGCGGGGCTGGACTGCATCTCGTCGGCGGACTCGGCGTCGCTGAAGCGCTCGGCGTAGTCCTCGGCCGAGTCCTCGTCGGTGTAGGCGAGGTACCGGCCGGCGGCGATGAGCAGCCGGGCGACGATGTGCTCGTCGCTGTCCGTGGCGACCGCGACCGACTCGAGGCCGTTGGAGCGCTCCGCGAGCAGGGCGCCCAGTTCCGCGAAGCCGGACGCGTCGTCGCTGATGTCGCAGATGTCCAGGAGGCGACCGGAGTCGTCGACAACGGCGACGGTGAGCCAGGTCTCGCTACCCGGTGGTACGGCGTTCAGGTCGGCCGATGCCAGACCGCAGTACACCCGTACGAGCGCCACCGCGTCGTCCTCCTCTCGGGACAGTGCTGAAGGAGCATGGAACGCACGGGGGGACCTGTCCCTGGATCCCACCCGGTACCGCCGCCGAGGCCGGCCTCGACGGCTTAACTATTCAGATACCCGTCCGATGACGGCGATAGACCATCTCCGGGCCGTACGTCGCGACGGTATGGCCGGTCGGACCAGTCCATCACGCCACACGTTCCCGCGCCGCTCATCGGGATGATGCTCCCTGGTCAGTGGTCAGTTGCGCCAGTCCACGACGGCAGAGATCTTGCCGATCACGGTTCGCCAGCTCAAAGCCGCGGTAGTTTGTGGGTCAATCTTGCGAAGTCGGCGACGTGCGAAGAACGCACCGAAGCCACCCGCTTCGACCGTACGGAGCCCTTCGTCCAGGTCGTCGAGCGGCGACCCCGGGGCGAGCGCCGTCATCACCGGGTGTAGCCGGAGTGCGTACGCGACGTCCCGGGCCAGCTCGCCGGCCTGGATGATCAGCGCCGGGTCCCACGCGTCGTGGCCGCCACGCAGGTTCTCCACCACCAGGTCGAGCTCGTAGCGGTCCTCGTCGAGCGGGACGATGTCCTCCGGCTCGATCCGGTCGCGGACCTCGTCCCAGGTGTCGAGCTGCGTCAGTTCGTGGTCGGTGGCGCCGCGGACGTACTCCACGAGCCCCTCCGCGCTGCGGAACAGCAGCAGCTTGCCGTTCTCGGCCAGGAAGACCGGAACGTCCTCGGGCTCCTCGGCCTCCGCCGCCTCCGCCGCCTCGGCGTCGGTCTCCTCGGCCTCGGCCTCCTCGCCGTCGGTGGCGTCGGCGTCGTCGCGCGCGCCGGCGGTGCGGTCGGTCTCCCCGTCGTCGCCGGTGTCGCCGTCCTCCCGGTGCCGACCGGCGGCAAGAGCCTGCGCGGTCAGCTCGTGCTCGTCGATCGCGGGAAGCTCGTCGTCCTCGTCGTCCAGCCGGGCGGTCGCCGGCCGGGTCTCGGGGAAGTCCTCGTCGCGGTCGCCGATCTCCGGTTCATGGACCTCGGTCGACAGCCGGTAGGCGCGCAGCGTGTAGCCGACGCCGGCCGGCAGGGCGATCTCGACCGGCTGTACCCGGACATCGGTCCACAGCGCGTCCGTCGCCGCTGAACGGCTGGCGGACGACGGTTCGACGTGCTCGGTTTCGTCGTCCATCGGGTCATCCTCGGTGAAAGCGTCGGTGCCGGAGTCCAGCTCCTCCGACGAGTCTTCGGCGCTTCCTGTTCCCGACGGCTGGCGGGCCACGGCGACCTCCGTATCGCAGTCCGGTGCGCCGACCGACGCGACCATCGCGACGGTCAGTCTCGCGCACAGACACCCTAGTCGTACCGCACTGTCTGTGCGGTTACCCCCCGTGGGGAGATTGAACCGCGGTCTACAACCCCTTGGGGTGCCAGACCGTTTTCGTCTCCATAAATGCGAGCATCCGGTCGACGCCCGGGTCCGCCGTCCAGTCCGGAGCCGTTCGCGCAGGTCGGAGGACCCGTTTGAGGTTGTCCGCCGCGGCGATCTCCAGCTCGGTCGCCAGCGGGGAACCGGACAGTCCGGCCAGGTCGATGGCATCGACGTCCATGTGGCTGGCCAGCCACGGGGCGATCTCGGCGACCCGCCCGGTGAGCACGTTGACCACGCCGCCGGGCAGATCGGAGGTCGCGAGCACCTCGGCGAGCGTGACGGCCGGCAGTGGCCGGTCCTCACTGGCCACGACGACCACGGTGTTGCCCGTCACGATGGCGGGCGCGACCACGCTCACCAGGCCCACCAGCGCCGGGGCGGCCGGTGCGACGATCGCCACCACGCCGGTCGGCTCCGGCGTGGAGAGGTTGAAGTAGGGGCCGGCGACCGGGTTGGCCGAGCCGTGCACCTGGGCGATCTTGTCAGCCCAGCCCGCGTACCAGACCCACCGGTCGATCGCGGCGTCCACCTCCGCCTCCGCGCCGGAGGCACCGGAGGCGGCCGCGACCTCGGCGACGAACTGCGCCCGCCGGCCCTCCAGCATCTCGGCGACCCGGTAGAGGATCTGGCCCCGGTTGTACGCCGTGGCCGCCGACCACCTACCGAACGCCGCGCGGGCGGCCACGACGGCGTCCCGGGCATCCTTACGGGAGGCGAGCGCCGCGTTGGCCATGAAGTCTCCGGATGCCGACCGCACCGGGTACGAGCGCCCGGATTCGCTGCGGGGGAACGCCCCGCCGATGAACAGCTTGTACGTCTTGCGGACCGCCAGTCGGTCAGTGCTCAAGGTAGGCCTCCAGACCGTGGCGGCCGCCCTCCCGGCCGTACCCGGACTCCTTGTAACCGCCGAACGGCGAGGTGGGGTCGAACTTGTTGAACGTGTTGGCCCAGACCACGCCGGCGCGCAGCTTGTCGGCGATCGACAGGATCCGCGAACCCTTCTCGGTCCAGATCCCGGCCGACAGCCCGTACGGCGTGTTGTTGGCCTTCTCGACCGCCTCCGCCGGGGTGCGGAAGGTCAGCACCGACAGCACCGGGCCAAAGATCTCCTCCCGGGCGATGCGGTGGGCCTGCGAGACACCGGTGAAGATGGTCGGGGCGAACCAGAAGCCACGCTCGGGCAGGTCGCACGGTGCGGACCAGCGCTCGGCGCCCTCGTCCTCGCCGGCCTGCGACAGTTGCCGGATGCGCGCCAGCTGGGCGGCGGAGTTGATCGCGCCGACGTCGGTGTTCTTGTCCAGCGGGTCGCCCACCCGCAGCCGGGCCATCCGGCGCCGCAGCGCCGACAGCAGCTCGTCGGCGATCGACTCCTGGACCAGCAGGCGGGAGCCGGCGCAGCAGACGTGCCCCTGGTTGAAGAAGATGCCGTTGACGATGCCCTCGACCGCCTGGTCGACGGGTGCGTCGTCGAAGACGATGTTGGCGGCCTTGCCGCCGAGCTCCAACGTCACCCGCTTCGCCGTGCCGGCGACCGATCGGGCGATCTGCTTGCCCACCTCGGTCGAGCCGGTGAAGGCGACCTTGTCCACGCCCGGGTGCTCGACCAGCGCCCGGCCCGTCTCGCCGGCGCCGGTCACGATGTTGACCACGCCGGGCGGCAGCTCGGCCTGCTGGCAGATCTCGGCGAAGGCCAGGGCGGTCAGCGGCGTGGTCTCGGCCGGCTTGAGGACGACCGTGTTGCCGCAGGCGAGCGCCGGTGCGATCTTCCAGGCGAGCATGAGCAGCGGGAAGTTCCAGGGGATGACCTGACCGGCGACGCCGAGCGGCTTCGGGTTCGGCCCGCCGGGCTCGCCGCTCGGCCTCCGGCCGACGACCGCGTACTCCAGCTTGTCGGCCCAGCCCGCGTAGTAGAAGAAGTGCGCGGCGACCAGCGGCACGTCGACGTCGCGCGACTCCCGGATCGGCTTGCCGTTGTCGATCGATTCCAGGACGGCCAACTCGCGGGCGCGCTCCTGGACGATGCGGGCGATGCGGTACAGGTACTTGGCCCGCTCCCGGCCCGGCATCGGGCCCCAGACCCGCTCGAACGCCGACCGGGCGGCGCGCACCGCCCGGTCGACGTCCGCCGCGTCGGCCTCGACGACCTCCGAGAGCACTTCTTCGGTCGCCGGGTTGACCGTCTTGATCCGGCCGCCCGAGCCGTCGACGAACTCGCCGTCGATGAACAGCCCGTACGACTCGCGGATGTCCACGACCGTGCGGGACTCCGGTGCCGGCGCGTACTCGAAAACCATGGGCCTCAGTCCAGCGTGACGTAGTTGGGGCCGGAGTAGCGGCCGGAGCTCATCTTGGTGCGCTGCATCAGCAGGTCGTTGAGCAGGCTGGAGGCGCCGAAGCGGAACCAGTCCGGGTCCAGCCAGTCCGCGCCCGCCGTTTCGTTGACCAGCACGAGGTACTTGATCGCGTCCTTGGCGGTCCGGATGCCGCCGGCCGGCTTGACCCCGACCTGGCGGCCGGTGGCCGCCCGGAAGTCGCGGACCGCCTCCAGCATCACCAGCGTGACCGGTGGCGTCGCGGCCGGCGAGACCTTGCCGGTGGAGGTCTTGATGAAGTCGGCGCCCGCGATCATCGCCAGCCAGGACGCCCGGCGGACGTTGTCGTAGGTCGCCAGCTCACCGGTCTCCAGGATGACCTTGAGATGTGCGCTGCCGCAGGCCTGCTTGACCGCGACGATCTCCTCGAAGACCTCCAGGTACCGGCCGGACAGGAACGCGCCCCGGTTGATCACCATGTCGATCTCGTCGGCGCCCGCGGCCACGGCGGCCCCGGTGTCGGCGAGCTTGACCTGAAGCGGCGCCTGGCCGGACGGGAAGGCCGTCGCCACGCTGGCCAGATGCACCCCGGAGCCGTCGAGGGCGGACGCGGCGACTCCGACCATCGCCGGGTACACGCAGATGGCGGCCGCCGACGGGCAGGACGGGTCCGCCGGGTCGGGGCGGCGCGCCTTGGCGCACAGTGCCCGCACCTTGCCCGGGGTGTCCGCGCCCTCCAGTGTGGTCAGGTCCACCATGCGGATGGCGAGGTCGAGCGCCCACGCCTTCGAGGTCGTCTTGATCGAGCGGGTGCCGAGCATCGCCGCACGCTGGTCGGCACCCACCTGATCGACGCCGGGGAGGCCGTGCAGGAACGCGCGCAGAGCCGCGTTCGACCGGGCCACCTCTTCGAGGCCCGACACAGGCGTTGCCGTCATGGCGGCCAGTGTACGCACCGACCGGTCAATCGATCATGGACGGGCGCGCGCAGGTCACCCACCGGGTCGCGCTAGGTTGCTCGCCGTGGACGTACTAGTGGTTGACCATCCGCTGGCCAAGTCGCGCCTGACCGCGATGCGCGACGCGCGCACCGAGCCGGGCGCCTTCCGCGCCGCGCTGCACGAGCTGACCACGATGCTCGTGTACGAGGCGACCCGTGACCACCCGGTCGAGACGTACTCCGTCCAGACGCCGGTGACGACGACCGACGGGACCCGGCTGGCCAACCCGCCGCTGCTGGTGCCGGTCCTGCGCGCCGGCCTGGGCATGGCCGACGCCGCCCTGTCGCTGCTGCCGGAGTCGTCGATGGGCTTCGTGGGCCTGGCCCGCGACGAGGAGACGTTCGAGCCGCGGGCGTACATGGAGTCGCTGCCGGCCGATCTGACCGGCATCCCGGTCATGGTCCTGGACCCGATGCTCGCCACCGGTGGCTCGCTGGAACACTGCTGCCGGCTGCTCGCCGACCGCGGCTGCACCGAGATCATCGTGCTGTGCGTGCTGGCCGCCCCGGTCGGGCTGGCGCGGCTGGAGCGCTCGGGCCTGCCGCTGCGGGTGGTCACCGCCTCGATCGACGAGGGGCTCAACGACAAGAAGTTCATCGTGCCGGGCCTCGGCGACGCCGGTGACCGCCAGTTCGGCGGCATGCCGAGGTTCTGACCTTTTCACGATCGCCAGGGCCGCGACGGTCACGGTCAGCCCAGTTCGCCCTCCAGCCGCAGGGCCACCTCGCGGTAGCGGGCGACCGGCACGAGGTGTACGCCGTCGAAGGCACCGCTGTCACGCAGCGCGATGATCTGCTCGCATGCCGCGTCGACCCCGGCCTGGCGGTCGCGGGCGACCGCGTCGACCAGGTCGGGCGGGAAGTCGATGTCCGGGATGGTGGCCGACAGCCGCTGCGCCATGGCGGGGCTGGCGAGCACCATCACGCCCGCGTAGACCGGCGTGTCCAGGGACACCGACTCCCGCCACCGCAGCAGCGCCTCGACCGAGAAGCTGACCTGCGCGAAGACGAAGTCGGCGGACCGTTTCCAGGCCGGCGGTCGGCGCGGCCCGGCCGCCACGCCGATCCGTACCGGACGCCCCAGGGGCATGGCCCGCGCCTGCTCGATCATCGTGCGCACGGTCAGTTCGCCGGTGCGGTCGCCCGAGGCCGGCTTGTCGCCGTACACGAACAGGAACTGGTCGACCCCGTACGCCGCCGCGGTCAGCATGTCCCGCTGGAACCCCAGCAGGTTGCGGTCGCGGGAGTTGAGGCAGGCGATGCTGCGTCCGCCCATCGCGGCGACCTCGTGGGCCACGGCGATGCTGGACACGGTGGCCCGGCCCAGGTGGTTGTCGGGGATCAGGAACGAGTGCGCGACCTTCGACAGCACGCGGATCTGATGGCGCACGTGCATCAGATCCGGCCGGGTGGGTGGCTCCACTTCGCAGACCAGTTCGAAACCCATGGCGTGATGAGATCACGCCGCCGGCGCGCGGTGGGGGAACAACGTTCCGCCGGGGCCCGCCCCGAAAGTCAGGCCGTGCTGTAGCTCCAGCCGGTCGGCCGGCCGTCGGCGTACGGCATCACGCCGTGGAACATCCGCACCGGCGCGCCGGCCGACGCGTCGGGAAAGACCAGCGGCAGGAACCACCGGTCACCCTCCCACAGCGGTACCGCCCCGGCCAGCAGGTCGGCCACGTCGACCCAGACCAGGGTGCCCTCCGGGTTGCGGGTCGACGGCTCGCCGGACCAGTCGGTGATCCGGAAGACCGTGACGAACCAGTGTTCACCGTCGCGGCCGAATCCGGGGAACGACACCGTGCCGGCGAGATCCAGGGCGGCGCACTCGATGCCGGCCTCCTCGCGGATCTCGCGGCGCATCCCGGTGTACAGGTCCTCGTCGGGCTCCAGCTTGCCGCCCAGCCCGATGTACTTGCCTAAGTGCAGGTCGTCCGGGCGCGCGTCGCGCCGGATCATGAGTACCCGGGCACCGTCGGGCGACAGCACGTACCCGAGCGTCGCGACGACCGCCTTCATCGGCCCAGCGCCGCGCGGACCTCGTCGCGCAGCGCCGCCAGCCCGGCCGACGCGCGCTCGCGCGCCGCCGGCACGTCGCCGCCCGTGGTCGGTTCCACCACTTCCAGGTACGCCTTGAGTTTCGGTTCGGTGCCGGACGGGCGCACCACGACCCGGGCCGCCCCGGTGCGCAGCACCAGCGCGTCCGTCTCGGGCAGCAGGTCGTCCACGCCGGTCACCGGCTGGCCGAGCAGCCACGCCGGAGGGTCGGTCCGGACGGCCCGCATCATCTCGGCGATCTCGGACAGGTCGGCGACGCGTACCGACACCTGGTCGGTGGCGTGCACGCCGAACGCGGCGGCCAGCTCGTCGAGGCGCTCCCGCAGGCCCGTCCCCTCGGCCTTGAGGCCGGCGGCCAGTTCGCACACTGTCAGCGCGGCACTGATGCCGTCCTTGTCCCGGACGTGGTCGGGCGCCACGCAGTAGCCGAGCGCCTCCTCGTAGCCGTACACCAGCGGCGCCTCGCCGTCGGTGGCGCGGCCGGGGACGCCCGGCACACCGGCCCGCACGATCCACTTGAACCCGGTCAGCGTCTCCCCGTACGGGGCGCCGTGGGCCGCGCACAGCTTCTCCAGCAGCGTCGACGAGACGATCGTGGTGGCGTACCGGCCCCGGACGCCGCGGCGCATCAGATGGTCGGCGAGCAGCACCCCGACCTCGTCGCCGCGCAGCATCCGCCAGCCGCCGGGCGCCGCCGGGTCGGGGACGGCGACCGCGCACCGGTCGGCGTCCGGGTCGTTGGCGATCGCGAGGTCGGCACCGTGCGCCTGCGCCAGCGCGATGACCCGGTCCATCGCCCCGGGCTCCTCCGGGTTGGGGAACGCGACGGTCGGGAAGTCCGGGTCCGGCTCGGCCTGCTCGGCGACGACCAGCGGCGCGGCGAAGCCGGCCGCGACCATCGCGTCGGCGAGCACCCGTCCACCGACGCCGTGCATCGGCGTGTACGCGACGACGAGGTCGCGCGGGACGTCGTGGCGGACGACGGCGGTCGCGCCGTCCAGGTACGAGGTGACGATCTCCTCGCCCAGCGTCTCGCCCGCGGCACCGAACGGCACCCGGTTGGCCGGCCCGACCTCCCGGATGGCCGCCTCGATCCCGGCGTCGGCGGGTGGTACGAGCTGTGCCCCGTCACCGCCCGGCCCGCCGGCCGCCGCGCCCAGGTACACCTTGTACCCGTTGTCCTGGGGCGGGTTGTGGCTCGCGGTCACCATCACGCCGGCGGCCGCGCCGAGCGCCCGCACCGCGTGGGCCAGCACCGGGGTGGGCAGGGGGCGGGGCAGGACCAGCGCCCGCCGGCCGGTGCCGGTGACGACCCGGGCCGTCGCCTGCGCGAACTCGGCGGAGCGGTGCCGGGCGTCGTACCCGATGACCACCGGTCCGGCCACGCCCTGGGCGTCGAGCCAGCGGACCAGACCCGCGGCGGCCGTGACGACGACGGCGAGGTTCATGCCGTTGGGGCCGGCCCGCAACGGCCCGCGCAGCCCGGCCGTGCCGAACAGCAGCGGCCCGGCGAACCGGTCGGCCAGGTCGGCGGCGCTGCCCGGCAGCGCGTCGAGCACGGCCCGCAGCTCGGCCCGGTCGCCCTCGTCGGGGTCGTCGGCCAGCCACGCCAGCGCCTGACGGCGCACCGTGTCCAGTCCGGCGGTGTCCCACGTGGTGGTCATCGCGCCTCAACCTCCGCCAGCCGGGTCATCCACCGTTGATAGCACGGCCCGTTCACGCGCTGAGGCGGAAGGAGCGCACCATCTCGTCGTAGATGATCTTACTGGCGGCGAACCTGCTCTCCGGGACGCTGACGAAGAAGTTGTAGCTCTTGCCACCAGCGACGACGAAGCGCCAGATGCCGTGGCGCATGTCGGTGCCTTCACCGCAGGTGTACTCCAGCTCCGCGGCCGGGTGACCGCCCGCCTGGACGTCCCTGAGGCCGACCTCCTGGTACGCCTTGCAGCGGCTCGGGTTCTTCTCCAGGCCGCGCCCCGCCGTCACGGCCACCTGGTGGGCATCCTGGGTGCCGGCGTTCTCCACGTTGACGCGCGCCCTGCGGCCGTTGTCCGCCGGGTCGGTGTAGTCGATGTAGCTGCCCGTCCTGGACGGCGTCCAGGACTTGGGCACGTTCACGGTGATGCCCTTCTCGGTGTAGGTCTGCACGTCGGCGAAGAGCGGCTTGTTGGGGTCGACGGTGGCCTCGGTGGTCTGCCGGGACTCCGGCGACCCGCCGAACAGTGTCGTGCCGACGACGATGCCGAGCACGAGGACACCGACGACCGCGCCGGCGACCACGGCCATCCGGCCCTTCGGCGGCAGTTCCCGGTACTTCTCCGCGGCCTTGCCCGAGACCTGCCGGAGCCCGGCCGACGCGCCGGCGAGCAGCGCGGTCCCTCGCGCGGCCGGCGAACCGGCGCCGGCAGCCGGGCGGGACCCGGCCCGCCCGCCGTAGACGTTCCCGACCGGTGCCGGTGGCACGAACGCGGTGGTCGACTCCGTCGGATCGGTTCGCGGCGCGAACGCGGTCGTCGTCGCCGGGTCGGGGCGTGACGGGGTGGCCGCCGGTGCGTCCGGCGGCGTGAACGCGCCGGTTTCGGCCAGCGGCAGGCCCGGGTTCGTGGCCTCCGGCTCGACCGGCGAGCGCTGCGCCGGCGGTCGGGGAGTGACCGCCTGTCGCCGGCGGATCGCGCCGCTCACGCTCTCGCCGGGCGCCAGCATGGCCCGCCCGCCGATCTGGCCGCTGGTGCTCGCGGGAGCGACCGGAGGCGTGTACGGAGCCGGCCGCACCACCGCGTACGGGTCGGTGTGGTGCGACGGTGCGTTGCTGGCCAGCGCGCCGGCCAGCAGCTCACGCAGGACCGCCCGGGCCCGGGGCACGTCCCAGCGGCGGGCCGGGTCCTTCTCCAGCAGTCCGGTCAGCACACCGTCCAGCGCACCGGCGCGCAGCGACGGCACCGGCTGCTCCTCGACGACGGCGCGCATGGTCTCGATCGGGTCCGGCTTGTCGAACGGTGGACGTCCCTCCACCGCCGTGTAGAGCGTGACACCGAGCGAGAACAGGTCGCTGGGCGGGCCGAACGGCGCGCCGATCGCCCGTTCCGGCGAGATGAAGTGCGGCGAGCCCAGCACCATGCCGGGCGTGGTGAGCTGACTGTCCGACGGCATCCGCGCGACGCCGAAGTCGGTGAGCACGCACCGGCCGTCGTTGCAGATGAGCACGTTGGCCGGCTTGACGTCACGGTGCAGGACGCCCGCGGCGTGCGCCATCTCGAGCGCGCCGAGCAGCGCGATGCCGATCTTCGCCACGGCCCGCGGCGCCAGCGGACCGTCCTCGACGATGATCTCGGCGAGGCTGCGGGCCTGCAGCAGCTCCATGACGATCCACGGCCGGCCGCCGTCGGTCACCACGTCGTAGACCTGCACCACGGCCGGGTGGGACAGGGCGGCGGCGGCGCGCGCCTCGCGCAGGGTGCGCTGGTACATCGCGTCCCGGTCGCTGGCGGCCATCCCGGCCGGCAGCAGGACCTCCTTCACCGCGACGTCGCGGCGCAGCAGGGTGTCGGTGGCGCGCCAGACGGTACCCATGCCGCCGTGACCGATCGCGGTGCGCAGCGCGTACCTCGATCCGATCATGATGCCGGCCGCGCCCCGCAGCTCGCCGGACAACTCGGCTGCGGCGCGCCGGTCGGGGCTGAGCTCCGGCCGCAGCTCGGTGCGGCCGTGGAGGCGGTCGTCGGAGGCGCGCTCGGACGCGTGGTTGGCCGGGCGGTCGTCGGACGCGCGGGCCGCATGGTTGGCCGGGCGGTCGCCGGAGGCGCGGGCCGCATGGTTGGCCGGGCGGTCGCCGGAGGCGCGACTGGCTGGCAGGTCGATGGTCGTCTTGTCGCTGCCCGCGTCTTGACTGTGCCGGGAGCTGCTGGACGCCGTGGAGCCGGATGGCGGCAGGGGGTCGCCGTGCCACGTCGGGAGCTGAGTCGTCACTGGCTTCTAACCGTAGTTCCGGGTCGGTGTCAGATCGGGGCCGTGCGATGAGCGTTGGCGAGGATGAGATCGTTCGGCCAACTCCACTATCTTGCCGGGTGGTACGGCGGCAGGGGAAGCCGGATCCACGATCGCCGACGATACCGTCCGCCCGCCACGCCCGCCGGCCGGTACTGTGCGGTATCCCTCACCGCCCGGGAGGCGGCACGTTCCTTAACGCGCGCTTACCATCTGCGGGTATGAGCGAGCGTAGCGAGGTGACGGCATGAGCAGCGCCGACACACCGGCCACCGAGGGTCGTCGCAGCGAGTCCGGCTTCCCCGTCAAGCCGGTGTACCGCGCCGGCGACGTCCCTGCCGACCTGCCCGAGCGGCTCGGCGAGCCCGGTGAGTACCCGTTCACCCGCGGCGTGTACCCGACGATGTACACCTCCCGCCCGTGGACCATGCGCCAGTACGCCGGCTTCGGCACCGCCGCGGAGTCCAACGCCCGGTACCGCCAGTTGCTCTCCCACGGCACCACCGGCCTGTCGGTCGCGTTCGACCTGCCCACGCAGATGGGGTACGACTCCGACGCGTCGATCGCGCACGGCGAGGTCGGCAAGGTCGGCGTGGCCATCGACTCGATCGAGGACATGCGGGTGCTCTTCGGCGGCATCCCGCTGGACAAGGTCTCCACGTCGATGACGATCAACGCGCCGGCCTCGGTACTGCTGCTGCTCTACCAGCTGGTCGCCGAGGAGCAGGGGGTCGCCGGGGCGGCGCTGAACGGCACGATCCAGAACGACATCCTCAAGGAGTACATCGCCCGCGGCACGTACATCTTCCCGCCCAAGCCGTCGCTGCGGCTGGTGTCGGACACTTTCGCGTACTGCCGCAGCGAGATCCCCAAGTGGAACACGATCTCCATCTCGGGCTACCACATGGCCGAGGCCGGTGCGTCGCCGGTGCAGGAGATCGCCTTCACCCTGGCCGACGGGGTGGCGTACGTGCGGGCCGCACTCGAGGCGGGGCTCAACGTCGACGACTTCGCCCCGCGCCTGTCGTTCTTCTTCGTCGCGCGCACCACCCTGCTGGAGGAGGTCGCGAAGTTCCGCGCCGCCCGGCGGATCTGGGCGAGGATCATGCGTGACGAGTTCGGCGCCAAGAACCCGAAGTCGTGGATGCTGCGCTTCCACACCCAGACCGCCGGTGTGCAGCTCACCGCCCAGCAGCCCGAGGTCAACCTGATCCGGGTCGCGGTGCAGGCGCTCGGCGCGGTCATGGGCGGCACCCAGTCGCTGCACACCAACTCCTACGACGAGGCCATCGCGCTGCCCACCGAGAAGGCCGCCCGCCTGGCGCTGCGTACCCAGCAGGTCATCGCGTACGAGTCGGACCTGACCGCGACCGTCGACCCGTTCGCCGGCTCGTACGTCGTGGAGGCGATGACGTCGGAGATCGAGGAGGCCGCGGTCGCGCTCATGGAGCGGGTCGCGGAGTTCGGGTCGGCCGTCGAGGCGATCGAGGCCGGCTTCCAGAAGCGCGAGATCGAGTCGTCGGCGTACCGGGTGGCCCAGGAGATCGACTCGGGCTCGCGGGTCGTCGTCGGGGTCAACCGGTTCACCGTCGACGAAGAGGAGCCGTACGAGCCGCTGCGGGTCGACCCGACGATCGGGGAGGCGCAGGCCTCGCGCCTCGCGTCGCTGCGGGCGTCGCGGGACAACGCCGCCGTCGACCGTGCGCTTGCCGAACTACGCAAGGCCGCCGAGGGCACGGACAACGTCCTGTACCCGATGAAGGAGGCACTGCGGGCGAAGGCCACGGTCGGCGAGGTGTGCGACACCCTGCGTGAGGTGTGGGGCGTGTACCGCCCGAGCGACCGCTTCTGACCCCGTCTCCCGCCCGCCGCCCGCGTACCCCGTCCGCGTGCCCGGTCCGCGTGCCCCAAGATCCGCACAATGTCGCGAACTTTGCTGCTACGGATCGCGCCGATGCCGCAATGTTTCCGACATTGTGTGGATCTTGGGGCACTGTCCGGGTGTCATCGGGCGTCATCGGGCGCCACGCGAACGGAGCACTGCCCGCAGTTCGCGGACAAAACTGGCGAAGTCGTCCCGTAGTCGTGCGGCGGTGACGTGCAGGACGACCCAGTCTGCCGCGACCATCCGGTTGAGGCGCCGGCGGTCGGCATGGATCTGGGTCGCCGACTCGGCGTGCCACATCCCGTCGTACTCAACCGCCACCCGGTACTCCGGCCAGGCCAGGTCGCAGCGGGCGACGAAACGCCCCTCGTGCACGATCGTGAACTGGGTACGCGGGCGGGGCAGGCCGGCGCGTACCAGTCGGACCCGCAACCGCGACTCCTGAGGTGATCCAGCTCCCGGGTCGGCCAGCTGTACCACGTCGAGGAGCCGGCGCCAGCCCCGGTGGCCGGCACGGTTGCGGGCATACTCCTCCAGGGCCGGCAGCGTGACGACGCGACCGGCGGCCAGCGCGTCGATCCAGACGACCCGTTCGACGGGGTCCCCGCACCACTGCGCCAGGTCCCAGCAGGTTCGCACTGGGCTGGTCACCGGCACCGTTTCCAGCTGCCGCACGTCGCCGGGATCCAGGTAGGCGACGTGGCTGCGCACGCCGGCCAGTCGGAGGTCGGATCCGCGCGGGACGAGCACGTCGACCGGGTCCCGGGCCGCGACCAGGTCCACGCCGTACAGGTACGCGGCGGAGCGGCCGGCGATCACGCCACCGGGCGGTAGCGCGAACCGCGCCACCGCGAGGCATCGGTGCCGGTGGGTGACCGTGATGGCCGCGTCGGTGTAGACCCCGTGCAGGATCTGTTGCCAGGCTCGGCTTCGCAGGTCTGCGGGCGTGAGCAGGCCGTCGGCCACCGCCTGGGAACCGAGGAAGATCATGCCGGCGAGGGCGGGGGAACGTCGTGGGGCGCGGGGCACGGTGTCGAGCGTGCGGGTAGCGCGAGAGCCACCGCCACCCCTGATCATTGGCTGTGGATAACACCGTTGGATGACGGGTCGGCCTGTGGGCAACGGATGGCGCGGATGACTCCGTCAGCGGTGCGCGACGCGCAGCGGTGCGCGAGGCGGCGATCCAGGGGAGCGAGGCGGCGATCCAGGGGAGCGAGGCGGCGATCCAGGGGAGCGAGGCGGCGCCGGGCTGTGTCTTGGAGGAGCCAGAGTCCGGTCTTGGAGGAGTCAGAGCCCGGTCTTGGAGGAGTCAGAGCCCGGTCTCGGAGAGCCAGGACCCGCGCCGGGTGGTGCCCGGGGGTGGCTGGTCCGTTGCGGCGTCCCGGGGGCGCGGTGGTCGGTCCGGTTCCGCGGTCCGCTGGCGGTCCGGTGTCATCACAGCGAGCGATATACCGATTGACGCTCCGTATGGGTTGCATCGAGCGACCAACGGCACAGTGGCAGAACTCGCAGTAAGCGTTTGGAGTGATGAAAGGGGTAATCTACGTGTACCAGGCGCCCAAGGGGCTCGATATCGGGAAACCGTGACGAAAGGCCGAACTGTCCTGTGTTTGCATCCGTACACCGGGGCAAAGAGATCGGGGCTTTGCTCCAGGGCCCACGAACCCGCCGATGAGCGGGTCGAGGGAAGAGGCGGGGGCGGACCGTATGTGTGACTGGCCTGTCCGAATCCGTGCCAGCCTGGCGTTCGTCGTCGTTACGCTCCGTAAGTGGCCGCCGCCTTGGCTGGGTAAATGAGCCGCCGGGGTGCCGACTCGAAGAGTAATTTTCGAATTCAAACGTGACCGGCTTGGCCGTCACACGTTGTAGGAGGAGTGGGGTTCGTGTCAGTGGCCGATAGCGCATATGCCGCGGGTCCGGCGTCCTCAAACCGCCCCTACCAGGGCTTTCGTGACGTAGCGCTACGCGGCCGCTACGAGAATGATGTTGCGCTCCGTCACCATGGCGGGGCTAGGCTGTCGACAGCGCGCACGGGGCGTGCTGATCCTTTAGACCGAGATCGAGAACTCACCGTGACGAGTGCGTTGTCGCTACCTTCGAGTAGCCCGCTGACGTCGTCCTGGCCCGAGATGCCTCCCGGCGCCGACCCGCTGCCCGGTCAGCTCGACCGCTGGCTCGCTTCACGGGGCGCCGAGCTGGTAGCCGTACGACGGCACATTCACGCACATCCAGAGCTTTCCGGTCAGGAGTTCGAGACCGCCGCTCTGGTTGCGCGGGAACTCAAAGCCGCCGGCCTCGCGCCGCGCATGCTGCCCAAGGGCAACGGGGTCATCTGTGACATCGGCTCCGGTGACCGGGTGATCGCTCTGCGCGCCGACCTCGACGCGCTGCCGCTGCCGGACACCAAGGACGTGCCCTACCGCTCCACGGTCGACAACGCCTGCCACGCCTGTGGTCACGACGTCCACACGACCGTCCTGCTGGGTGTCGGCCTGGCCCTTGCGCAGCTCGCGGAGCGCAACGAGCTGCCCGGCCGGGTACGGCTACTGTTCCAGCCGGCCGAGGAGCAGATGCCGTCCGGTGCGCCGGAGGTGATCGCGGCCGGCGGGCTCAAGGACGTCGCCGGCATCTTCGCGCTGCACTGCTACCCGCAACTACCGGTGGGTCTGGTCGGTGTCCGGTCCGGCCCGTTCACGGCCGCGGCCGACAAGGTCGAGGTGAAGCTCGCCGGTCGTGGCGGGCACACCGCCCGCCCGCACCTGACCGCCGATCTGGTGCACGCCCTGGGCCGGGTCGTCGTCGACGTACCCTCGCTGCTGGACCGCCGCGTCGACCCGCGTGCCGGCGTCTCCATGGTCTTCGGTGCGGTGCGTGCCGGTGAGGCCGCCAACGCCATCCCCATCGAGGGGTACGCGCGGGCCACCGTCCGGGTCCTCAACCGCGACGCGTGGCGCGAGGTGCCGGATCTGATCACGAAGCTGATCCACGACGTCGTGGCGGGTACCGGTGCCGAGGCCGAGGTGACGTACACCCGCGGGGTGCCGCCGGTGGTCAACGACCGGCTCGCCACCGCCATCGTCGCCGGTGCCGCCGGCGCCGCACTCGGCCCGGACCGCGTGGTCGAGGCGGAGATCAGCATGGGTGGCGAGGACTTCGCATTCTACCTCGAACAGGTACCGGGAGCGATGATCCGCCTCGGATGCGGCATCCCCGGCTCCGACGTCAAGTTCGACATCCACCAATCGGCGTTCGACGTCGACGAGCGGGCGATCGGCTACGGCGTACGCATCATGGTGCACACCGCCCTGGCCGCACTGTCCGCCGGCGCGTTCTAGGAACCGACAACGCGTTCTAGGAACCGACAAACAGTGGGCCGGCCAGGAACCGGCCGTTCCGTGGGGGCCGGGCGTCGTGCGCCCGGCCCCCACGGCGTCACTCGGACCCGGTGACCTGCTCGGAGGTGCCGCTGCGCGGTCTGGACGCCACGACCGGCGGTGCCGCTGGCGACACCGGGGCCGCCGAGGTGGCCGCGGTACCCGGCTGGACCGGGGGCGCCGTCCCGACGCCGCCCGGGCGTGCCGCGGCTTCGGCCGGCGTCCGTGGTCCGCGCAGCCGTCGTGCTGCCCACCAGATCGCGAGTACCGGCAGTCCCAGTCCCAGCAGCCAGGGCAGCAACGCCCCGAGTACGGTGAGCACCACCGTCAGCGAGCCGGTGAATGCCTTCCAGCCGACCTTCAGGCCGGCCAGGAACCCGGTCCCGGAGTCGTCCGACCCGCTCGTCCGGCCGGTCTGCGGTCCGAGGATGACGGCGGTGATGGTCGACAGGGTCGTCTGGTCGTCGAGCTTGCGCTTGCGCGACTTCAACGACTCCAGGTCGGCCTCCCGGCGCGACAGCTCGGACTCCAGGGACACGATCTCGCTGATGTTCTGGGCCCGGGCGAGCAGGTCGCGGACCCGGTTGACGCTGGCCTGCCCGGTCGCGATCCGGGCGTCGAGGTCCGTCACCTGATCGGTGACGTCCTGCGTGGACAGTTGCCGGCTCTCGTCGCGGCCGTTGCGGCCGAGCCTGCTGATACCGTCCACCACGCCGGCGAAGCGCGCCGACGGTACCCGCAGGGTCAGCCGCGCCTGGGCGCGGTCGGAGTCGCTGCTACGGTCGTCGCCTCCGACGAAGCCGCCCGCCGACGTGGCCAGCGTGCTCACCTCGGAGGCCGCCTGGGAGACGTCGGAGACCTGAACGGTGACGGTACCGGTGAAGATCAGTGCCCGGGAGTCGACGGTCACCTGAGCCGGGGTGCCGGCCTCCGGTTTCCCGGCCGGACCACCCTGGGCCGGTTGCTGGGCGGCCGGCCCGCCCTGGTCGGCCGCGCCCTGGGCCGGTTGCTGTCCGGCCGCGTCCTTTCCCTGCGGCGCGGCGGGCTGGGCGACGCCGGCCCCCGAGTTGCTGGTGCTCCTGCTCTCGCCGGCCGCGCAACCTGCGACAACGACGAGGACCAATGCCGATGACAGCGTGGCTGCGGCCAGCCGCCTCGACGGACGTGTGACTGACATGTCTCCTCCCCGGGTAGGGTCACCTTCGGTGAAGCCGACCGTCCGACGCGTCCGGCCGCCGCAGCGGTTCCGGCGACAGGTATCGGTTTCGATGCGAGGAGGTCACGATGCGGCTGACGAAGTTCTCCCATTCCTGCGTACGGCTGGAGCACGACGGCGCCGTCGTGGTGATCGATCCGGGGTCGCTGTCGGAGCGGGAGGCCCTCGACGGCGCCGACGCGGTGCTGATCACTCATGAGCACTTCGACCACCTGGACGTGGAGATGCTGGCCGACGCGCTCGGCAAGCGGCCGAGCATCGAGGTGTACACGCACCCGGACGTCGTGGCGAAGCTCGGTGACCTGTCCGGGGTGGCCACCGGGGTGGTCGCCGGGGACGAGTTCACCGCCGCCGGGCTGCGGGTACGCGTGTACGGGGGGCTGCACGCGATCATCCACCCGGAACTGCCCCGGGTCGCCAACGTCGGGTTCTTCGTCGAGTCGCCGAGCGGTGACGGCGGTGTGTACCACCCGGGCGACTCGTTCGACGTGCCGACCGATGCCCGGGTCGACACCGTCCTGGTGCCGGTGGCGGGGCCGTGGATGAAGCTGTCCGAGGCAGTGGAGTTCGTCCGCGAGGTGGCGCCGCGCCGCGCGTACGCGCTGCACGATGGGATCGTCAACGACATCGGCCACAAGATCGTCACGCAGACCATGAAGAATTTGGCGAAGACGGACTACGGGCGGCTCGAACCGGGGCAGCGGGTCGACGTCTGAGAGCCGGACGAACCGGGTCGGTGTCTGAGGGTCGGACGAACCGGGTCGGTGTCTGAGGGCCGGACGAACCGGGTCGGTGTCTGAGGGTCGGACGAACCGGGTCGGTGTCTGAGGGTCGGACGAACCGGGTCGGTGCGGGAGCCAACGGCCCACCCTGGGCCAAGATAGGTGGGTGGATGCCGATCCGCTCGCCGTCGTCGCGGCCGACCTGTACGCGCTGCCGCCCGAAGACTTCGTGGCCGCGCGCAACGACGCGGTGAAGCGTGCCCGGGCGGCCGGTGACCGTGGCCTTGCCGCCCGGATCGCCGAACTGCGCCGGCCGACGGTCGGGGCGTGGGCGGTCAACCTCCTCGCCCGGCACCGTCCCGAGCTGGTCGAGGAACTGCTCGAACTGGGGGAGGCCCTGCGCGCCGCGCAGCGTGACCTGCGCGGTGACGAGCTGAGAGAACTGTCCGCCCGGCGGCGGGCGGTGGTCTCGGGGCTGTCTCGGGAGACGCTCCGACTCGCCCACCACGAGTACCGCCGGGCCAATCTGCCGGCCGCCGAGATCGAGGCCACGCTGACGGCTGCGTTGGCCGACCCGGACGTCGCTGAACAGGTACGGGCGGGTCAGCTCACGAAGACGGTGGCGTACGCCGGGTTCGGTGAGACACCTCGGCCGCGGCTGCGCCTGGTACGCGGGGGCGCCGACCAGGACGACACGCCCGAGATGCCCGATGTGTCCGACTCCACCACTGGAGCCGGGAAAGGTACCCGTGGCACCGCGGGCGGCCGCGGCACGACGGGCGACCGTGGCACTGCGGGCGACCGTGGCACTGCGGGCGGCCGCGGCACGACGGGCGATCGCGGCACCGCGGGCGACCGCAGGGTGCCGATGGGGGCACCCGGATCCCGCGCCGTCGAGCGCCGGGCCGCGGACGCCGCCAAGGCCGCCGAGGTCGCCGCGGTTGAACGCCTGGCCGCGGATGCCGCCAAGGCCGCCGAGACTGAGCGGCGGGCCGCCGAGGCTGCTGCCGCCGCTGCCGCGGCCGCCGAGCGCCGGGCTGCCGAGGCCGCGGCCGAGCGCCGGGCCGCGGAAGCCGCCGCGGCGGCCGAGCGCCGCCGGGCCCGTGCCGCGGCACACCGGGAACTGCTGGCGGCGCGTACCGCACTGGCGGAGGCCGAAGCGGCGCGGGCGCTGGCCGACCGGGCCGTCACGGCGGCGCGGCGGCGGGTCGAGAAGGCCAGCGCGATGGTGGACAGGCTGGCAACCGAGGAGTAGAGCCTGACGGAACGCGACGACGCCGGCACAATGAGCGGGTGACACCCGAGCAGACCGCGGCGGCTGCGAAGAACGCCGTACTCGCACTCGGCAGCGCCTTCAACCATGATCCCCGGACCATGCGCAGGGCCCGCCAGTTGGGCCTGACCGGCTGGGCGTTCTACGTGGCCGGGCGCGCGGGGGCGATGGGCGACGTAGGGGCGGACACCGCCGCGGCGGCCATGGCCTTCGTCGCGGCCGACGCGGTCCGCGACGGCTGGGAGACGGCCGGCAGGGTCGCGCCGCCGCGGAAGATCGCCGGCTACCACATCGCGGAGTGCTGCCGGTGGGGCCGGGAGAACCTGGAGTCGTTCTACGGGCTGTCCCGGCTGGTGGAGTTGACCGAGCGGGTGGCGGTGCACGCCGACCCGACCGGTATGCCGCTGTTCGCAGCCTGGCGGGCGATGCCGGTACCGGACACCGCACCGGCGGCCCGCGCCGCGGTTCTGCTGCACCTGCTGCATGAACACCGTGGCGCGGCGCACATCCAGGCGGTCCGGGCGAGTGCGCTCACCCCGCTGGAGGCGATCGTGGCCGGGCCGGACGGCGAGTCCGGTGCCACGGCACTGGGCTGGCTGCCGCCGTACCCTCCGTGCGCGCCCCTGCTGCGCAAGCGCGCCTGGGCGGAGGCGTTGACCGACCGGATCGCCGGCGAGGCGTACCGGGCCCTCGAACCCGATCAGCGCCAGGAACTGGTCGACCTGCTGGATGCGGCGAGGCAGCTGCACAAGGACCGCCAGAACGACCGCCACCCGCACCTGCCGATCCGGTCCGGCCGCACGTACGACTGGGCCGCGAACCGCGGGCCGGAGTTCCGCTGACCGAGGCACGGCCGGGCCCAGCGCGCCACGGCTCGGGTGCGGTGCGGCTCCGGTGCGTTACGGCTGGGGATCGGGGCGGGTGGGGCGGGCCCGCAGTTGTTCGACGTAGTCCGCCGGTGCGCCGGCCTTCTCCGCCGCCTGCACCAGCTCACTCAGGTACCACGCGGTCGGAATGCCGCCCTCGTACCCGGTGAACACGTAGATCCATGCGGTCACGTCGCCGTCGAGGGTGGCCACCCGGACGTGAATCTTGCGGTACGTGCCGGCGGCCACCCCCTCGACCTCGTCGAGCTGCCGGGCGTCCTCGGGGTGTACGTCGTACAACGCGACGAAGACCCGGTCACCGGGGGACTCGACGATCGTGGTGACCGCGCCCTCCCAGCCGAGGACGTCGTCCCCGGCGAAGGTGAGTCGCCAGCCTTCGATCCAGCCGACGCCCACCATCGGTGAACGGGGGCAGTATGCCCGCATCCGTGCGGGGTCCAGGTTTGAGCCGTACGCGGCGTAATGACGCACGGCGCTGACCATATCTCCCGGCGGGCCGCTGGCAGAATACTGCGGAGCGTGTCGGAGCCGATATGACCCGCATACTGCGGAGCGTGTCGGAGCCGATATGACCCGCGACGCCCGTTCCGGCGCGGCCGCTCTAGGCTTGTGCCTGTGAATCGGGTTGTGATCATCGGTGGAGGGCCCGCGGGTTACGAGGCGGCGTTGGTCGCGGCTCAGCTCGGGGCGGAGGTGACCGTCGTCGAGCGCGAGGGCGCCGGCGGCGCCTGTGTGTTGCACGACTGCGTGCCGTCGAAGACGTTCATCGCCAGCTCGGACGTCGTGACCGCCTACCGCGACACCGAGGAGTTCGGTATCCGGGGTGCCAGTCTCGCCAGCGTCAGCGTGGACGCGGCCGTGGTCAACGGCCGGGTGAAGCGGCTGGCCGCCGCGCAGTCGGCCGACATCTGCGCCAAGCTGACCAAGGCGGGCGTACGGTTCGTGCAGGGCAGCGCCCGGCTCGGCGCGGACACCCTCGGCCACCTGCACCGCGTGGTCGTGACCCCGGCGAATGGTGACCCGGAGTACACCGTCGACGCCACGACGGTCCTGATCGCGACCGGGGCCACCCCGCGCGAGCTGCCGGACGCCCGCCCCGACGGCGAGCGCATCCTGGACTGGCGGCAGGTGTACGACCTGACCGAGCTGCCCCGGCACCTCGTCGTCGTCGGCTCCGGTGTGACCGGCGCCGAGTTCGCGTCGGCGTACCTCGCGCTTGGCGTGGAGGTCACCCTGGTGTCCAGCCGCGACCGCGTGATGCCGACCGAGGACCCGGACGCCGCCGTCGTCATCGAGAATGTGTTCCGCTCCCGGGGCATGAAGATCATGGGCCGGGCCCGCGCGTCCGCCGCCCGGCGCGCGGGCGACGGCGTGGTCGTCGAGATGCAGGACGGCCGGACCGTGGAGGGCTCCCACGTACTGATCGCGGTCGGCGCGATCCCGAACACGTCCGGGCTGGGCCTTTCGGAGTACGGAGTGGAGATCGGCCCGGGCGGGTACGTCGCCGTCGACCGGGTGTCGCGTACCAACGTGCCCGGCATCTACGCCGCCGGCGACTGCACCGGCGTGCTGCCGCTGGCCAGCGTCGCCGCCATGCAGGGCCGGATCGCGATGTGGCACGCGCTCGGCGAGGCGGTTTCCCCGCTGAAGCTGCAGACCGTCGCCGCCAACGTGTTCACCGACCCCGAGCTGGCCTCGGTCGGGGTCAGCCAGGCGGACATCGACAGCGGCAAGGTGCCGGCCCGTACCGTCATGCTGCCGCTGACCGGCAACGCCCGGGCCAAGATGATGGGCCTGGAGGACGGGTTCGTGAAGGTCTTCTGCCGGCCCGCCTCCGGCCTGGTGGTCGGCGGGGTCGTGGTGGCGCCGAAGGCCAGCGAGCTGATCCTGCCGATCGCGATGGCGGTCGAGAACCACCTGACCGTCGACCAGTTGGCCCACACGATCACGATCTACCCGTCGCTGTCCGGCTCGATCGCCGAGGCGGCCCGCCAGTTGATGCAGCACGAGTTCGAGTAACCCCGGCCGGTCCCCATGATCGTCACAACTTCCCGGAAGTCGTGGTCTCCAGCCGCTGCCATGGCCACAGTTTCCCGGAAGTTGTGACGATCATGGCGTCAGCGGAGCGGGACGCGGATGTCGCGCTTGTGGTCGACCACGGCGGCCGCCGAGATCGTCGCCTCGATCGGCAGGAACTCCAGGCAACGGCGGATCGCCTCGGCGAGCGCGGGGCGGGGGACCCGCATCGACATCGTGGCGTGCGGTACCCACACGCCCGGGGCGTACAGCTCCGACAGTGCGACGCCCGCCTCGCTCAGCCGCCGCCACACCTCCGCCTGGTGGGCCAGCAGGTCGGCGTTCGGCGCCGGGCCGAGGAACAGCACCCGGCCGACGAACTGCCCGGTGTACTGGAACGACAGCGGCAACGGCGGCGCCACCGGCAGGCCGCGCAGCGCCCGCACGACGGTCTCGGCGTCGAGTAGTTCGGCACCGACCAGGGACAGGTGCGGCCGGTGCCGCCCGCTGATCTGGCGCAGCGTCGGCACCTCGGCGGCCGCGAGGGCGTTCCACAGGACGTGGATGCGGCGCTCGGCGGTCGCATCGAAGTAGAGCTCCAGCGCAGCGGTCACGCCGGTCCCTGACAGGTCTGGCACCAGTACGAGTTACGCCCGGCCAGCGGCGCCGTCCGTACCGGCGTGCCGCACACCAGGCACGGCTGGCCGGTGCGTCGGTAGACGTACACCTCACCGCCGTGCCGGTCCACCCGCGGCGGGCGGCCCATCGCCTCCGGGGTGTGCACCGGGTGCACCGTGTCGATTCTGCCCACCTCGACCGCGGCCCGCATCAGCGCCCGCAGGTCGGCCCAGATCTCCGCCCAGGCCGCCGGCGACACCGACCGTCCCGGCGCGGTCGGAGGCAACCCCGCCCGGAACAGCGCCTCGGTCACGAAGATCAGGCCGGTACCCGCGACGATCGACTGGTCGAGCAGCAGCGCGCCGATCGGTTTGGTGCTGCGCCTGATCCGGGAGTACGCCGCGGCCGGGTCGGCGTCGTCGCGCAGCGGATCCGCGCCCAGCCGCCCGATCAGGGCCTTGACCTCGGGCGGGGTGAGTAGTTCGCAGGCGGCCGGGCCGCGCAGGTCGAGCCAGTGCTCCTCGGTGGCCAGCCGCAGCCTGACCTCGCCGACCGGCGCCGGCGCCGTCCCCGGTCCGTCGGAGAACTTCCCGTACAGGCCGAGGTGGATGTGCAGGGTCCGGTCCCCGGCGTACCGGTGCAGTAGGTGCTTGCCGTACGCCTCGGTGTCGTCCAGTACCGACCCGGAGATCAGGGCCGCGCCGGCGGCGAAGCGCCCCTGCGGGCTGGACGCGGTGACGCGCCGCCCGCCGAACAGCTCCCGGTGCCGGTCGGTGAGGCGGCGGATGGTGTGTCCCTCGGGCATCGGTCGACCGTACCCGGACCGGTCGGGGCGTCAGCGGTAGAGGCGCTCGGCGTACTGCTCCCCGTAGTAGCGCTCCAGCTCCTCCAGCGTCTCTGGGATGTCGTGGACGCTCTTGACGAGCTGGGCGTGCGGCGGCAGGACGTCCGGGTTCCAGGTCTCGGGCTTCCACAGCGACGAGCGCATGAACGCCTTCTGGCAGTGGAAGAAGATCTGCTCGATCTCGACGACGATCGCGAGCTGCGGCCGGTGTCCCTTGACGACCATCTCGTCGAAGAACGGCGCCTCGCGCACCAGCCGGGCGCGGCCGTTGATGCGCAGCGTCTCGCGACGGCCGGGGATCAGGTAGATCAGGCCGACGTGCGGGTTGGACAGGATGTTCAGGAAGCCGTCGGCGCGCCGGTTGCCGGGGCGCTCGGGGACGGCGATCGTGGTGTCGTCGATGACGTACGTGAAGCCCGGCGGGTCGCCCTTGGGGGAGACGTCACAGGTGCCGTCGGCGGCGGCGGTGGCCACCAGGCAGAACGGCGACGCCGCGAGCCACTCCCGGTCGCGCTCGTGCAGCCGTACCCGCTCCTTGGCCACCGCCCGCGGCATCGGCTCGCCGAGCAGGTCCCGCAGCTCGGCCTCCGACGTGATCTCTACGAACGCGGCCGTGTCCACCATCGCATCCTCCCCGTTGCGGATAGTGCCCGGGCTCTGAGCGTAGTTGCTGGGGCACGTCGGCGTCGCTCCCGATTCCGGCCGATTGACGGCGCTCCCCATTCGGGCCTGTCGACGGCGCTTCCGATTCCGCCTGTCGGCGGCGGCCACTGGCCGCCGAGGGGTGCACGGTGTACCGCGACCGGGCGCCTGGTCACCGGATGCCGACGACGATCAGGGCTCGTTAATCGCTGCGCTCGACCGCGGTCCCGGCTAAGGTCGCCGACATGCGACGCGCCATCGACACGACCACGCCGGGCACTCCCCGGCGTAGCCGACCGATGCGCTGACACGTAAGCCATCCACGACGGCCCCGGGACGCCAGCCCCGGGGCCGTCGTGGATGCTCCTCGGCCCCCGGCGTCCCGGCGGGAGAGGAGACACCGTGAACGACCACCGCAGGCTCGGCCGCGACCTCGAACTGTTCCACTCGGCGCCGCTGGTCGGCGCCGGGCTGCCCATCTGGCTGCCGGACGGCGCCGCGGCGCGGTACGCCGTCGAGTCCTACCTGCGGGAGGAGGAGCGGCGGGCCGGCTACCGGCACGTTTACTCGCCGCCGCTGGCCCGGCGGGAGATGTACGAACGGTCCGGGCATCTGGCGAACTTCGCCGACGACATGTTCGCCGGTATCCCGGACGGCACCGACGAGCTGTACCTGCGACCGAGCCTGTGCCCGCACCACGCGATGGTGTTCGCCGCGCGCGGGCGGTCCTACCGGGACCTGCCGCTGCGCGTGGCCGAGATCGGCCCGATGTACCGGGCCGAGCGCTCCGGTGTCTTGAGTGGACTGTCGCGGGTGCGGGCCATCTCGCTCAACGACGCGCACCTCTTCTGCGCCCCGGAACAGGTGGTCGACGAGGTGGCCGCGGTACTGGCGATGGTCCGGCGGGCGTACGGCGCTCTCGGCATCCCGTCCGCGCGGTACCGGCTCTCGCTCGCCGGTGGTGGCAAGGGAAAGTACGTCGACGACCCGGCGGGCTGGGCCCGCGCGGAGGCGATGCTGCGCGAGGCGCTGCGGCGGGCGGGCGTGCGGTACGAGGACGCTCCGGGGGAGGCCGCGTTCTACGGACCGAAGATCGACGTACAGGTCGCGGGCGCGGGTGGCCGGGAGGTGACCCTGTCGACCGTCCAGGTGGACTTCCACCAACCGGCGCGGTTCGATCTGTCCTATGTGGATGCGGGTGGCGCGCGGGTCCGGCCGGTACTGGTGCACCGCAGCGTAGTCGGCAGCCTGGAACGGCTCTTCGCGCACCTCGTCGAGGTGCACGGCGGCGCGTTCCCGGTCTGGTATGCGCCCGTGCACCTGGTCGCCGTACCGGTGGGGGAGGCGCAGTGCGCGGCGGCCGAGGAACTCGTCGACCGCTGCGTCGCGGCGGGGCTGCGCGCCGAGGTCGACCGGGACGGCACGGTCGCGGCGCGGGTACGCGCGGCGTCGGTGCGCCGGAAGGTGCCGTACGTGGCGGTCCTCGGCGCCCGGGAGGCAGCCGAGGGTTCGGTGTCGATGCGGCTGCGCGACGGTACCCGCCGCGATCGGCTACCCGTCGACGAGGCGCTCGCCCTGGTCACCCGGGTGGTGGCGGTCCGGTCGCCGACCGCCCTGCTGCCGTAGCGGGGTGGTCGATTTCTCGATGTCGGCCGTGTGGCGGGCAGCGGAAACGGGTAGCCAGTGGGGGAACCCTTCCCGGACATCCACGGAGGTCAGCATGGATGAGACTCAGACCGGTGCGCGTGCCCCCGACAACTCCGGTGCCGTCCGCCAGGTGGTCGGCGAGGCGACCGACGCCGCCGGCCGCGCGGCCGGAAACGTCGCGGAGACCGCCGGGCACCAGGCCCGCGAGGTGGTCGGCGAGGTTTCCGCCCAGGCCCGTGGCGTGGCCGCCGAACTCCGCGACCAGATGGGTTCGCAGCTTCGCGGCCAGCACGACCGGCTCACCGACGGGATGCGCCGGATGGCCGACGAACTGGACGGCATGGTGGCCGACGGCGGCGACTCGCCGGCGCGGGCGGTGGTCTCGCGGGTCGCCCAGGGCAGCCGCCAGATGGCCGACTACCTGGCCGAACGTGGCCCGGAGGGCGTGCTGGACGAGGTGACGGACTTCGCCCGGCGCCGCCCGGGTGCCTTCCTTGCCACGGCGGCGGTCACCGGTTTCCTGGTCGGCCGGCTCGGCAAGGGCGTGTTCGGCGGCACGACCGGCTCGTCGGCCGGGTCGTCGGCTGGCGCGCCGCGCCGCGACGCCTTCGTCTCCGACATCCCGCGGATGAGCCCCGAGCCGTCGTACCCGACGGCCGGCTACCCGTCAAGCGCCGCCGAGCCCGCCACGCCGGTCGCCGCCACGTACCCGACCGCGGTCGAGCGTCCGTCTACATCGGATATTGCGGCCATGACGGGGTACCCCCACACACCGCCGGCCCCCGCGAACGCGACCGAGTACCTCGCGGCCGGTACCGGTAGCCCGGTGCCCGTGTCGGATCCGGTCGAGGCGCCGGAGTACGAGCGCGGGGTCGCCACCGGCGCCCCGGCGTCGCGGTACGGCGGTTCGAGTCAGGACGGGCTGCGATGACCGCGCCGTACCCGCGTCGGAGCGAGACGCTGGACACCCAGCCGCTGCACACCGAGCACCTACACACCGAGCACCCGCGCACCGAGCACCCGCGCACCGAGCACCTGCACACCGAGCACCTGCACACCGAGCCCAAGGGAACGTCCATCGGCCAGCTCATCGCCGACATCAGCGACGACCTGTCCCGCCTGTTCCGGCAGGAGGTCGAGCTGGCAAAGGCTGAGCTGCGTCAGGAGGCCGTCAAGGCCGGCAAGGCCGCCGGGATGCTCGGCGGGGCCGGCGTCGCCGGGTACATGGTGGCCCTGTTCCTCACGCTGGCCGTCATGTTCGGGCTGGGCAACGTCATGGATCTCGGCTGGGCGGCACTGATCGTGGCTGTCGTCTGGGCGGCCGCCGGAGCGGTGCTGTACCTGAACGGCCGACGCAGGCTGAGCACCGTCTCACCGATGCCCCGGCAGACCGTCGAGACGATCAAGGAGGACGCACGGTGGTTGAAGAACCCGACCGGATAAGGAACGACATCGAGTACACCCGGGCCGCGCTCGCCCGGGACGTGGACCGGCTGGCGGAACGGACCAGCCCGAGCCGGGTGGCCCAGCGGCGCTGGGCCGCCGTGAAGGAGAAGGTGCGCGGCGTGAGCGACAAGGTGATGGGTACGCCCACCGAAGCGGCCCACTCGGTGCAGGCGACGGCGGGACAGGCGACCGACACGGCCAGCCACCTGGCGTACCGGGCCGGGGCGAAGGCCACCGACGCGGCGCACCAGGCCGGTGACCTGGCGCACCGCACCGGTGACCGGGTCGGTGACCTGGCGCACCGCACCGGTGACCGGGTCGGTGACCTGGCGCACCGGGCGGGCGACACGGTGAGCGACGCCGCGGGTAGCGTGGCGGAGACGGTCCGCCAGGCGCCACGGGCCGTGGCGAGCGGTACGCAGGGCAATCCGATCGCCGCCGGTGTGATCGCCTTCGGGGTGGGGATGCTGGCCGCCTCCCTCATCCCGGAGACCGACGTCGAGCGGAGGGCCGCACAGCAGCTCCGCGACAACGCCGGTGACCTCGTCGATCGGGTACGCGAGCCGCTCACGGAGTCCGCGCAGCAGCTCAAGCAGGACATGGCCGACCCGGTACGCGAGGCGGTCGACCAGGTGAAGGAGACGGCGGTGAACGCCGCGCAGACGACCGTCGACGAGGCGAAGTCGTCCGCCAAGGGCGCCGCCGAACAGACGAAGCTGTCCGCCAAGGACACCGCCGAGCAGGTGCGCAGCGCTACGTAGCCGATACCCTTCCGCGATCTTGGACACGTGGCGGTGCGGTAGGCCCGCCACGTGTCCAAAATCTTGGAGCCGTCAGCCGTCAGCCGTCAGCCGTCAGCCGTCAGCCGTCAGCCGTCAGCCGTCAGCGGTCAGCCGTCAGCGGTCAGCCGTCAGCGGGGGACGTGGTCCATGCCGGGACCGTAGTAGGCGATAGTCAGGTACCTGACGTTTAGCGCCCAAAGCGGTGCCGGTCCAAAACGGCAGTGGGCGCGACCCGGCGGGCCTACCCTCCATTTGTGTTGGTCGTTACGACGGAGAGCCTGCCCGGCTACGAGATCCAGGCCGTCCTCGGCGAGGTGCTCGGCGTGACAGCGTGCACCCGCAATCCCTATGTGGCCGGCTTCGCCGCGCTCGACGGCGGTGTGGGCGCGGAGATGGCTCGGGTGCTCGTGCAGAGCCGCGCCTCGGCCATCGCACAGATGATCAACGCGGCGCGCAGTCGGGGCGCCACGGCGGTCATCGGCATGCGTTTCGACAACCGCGACATCACCGGCAACTGGGTGGAATTGTGCGCCTACGGCACCGCTGTGGTCGCGCGGCCGGTCACCGTCGGTGCCCCCGGCCGGCAGGTGACGGGTACCGAGGCGGGCTGACCGGCCGGGGCGGCGCCACCGGCCGGGTCGGCGCCACCGGCCGGGTCGGCGCATGCGCAGGTGGGCCGTGCCCGCCACTTGCGACAACTTCCGGGATGTTGTGGTCTCAGGTGGGGGCGGAGACCACAACATCCCGGAAGTTGTGACGATCATGGGGACGCCGGTGATCGCGGGGCGCCGGTGATCGCGGGCGCCGACGATCACGGGCGCCGACGATCGCGGGCGCCGACGATCGCGGGCGCCGGTCAGCGGCTGCGGGTCACTTGATTTCGCAGATGACCGTGCCGGCCGGCACGACCTCGCCCACCGCGGCGGTCAGGCCGGTGACCACACCGGCCTTGTGCGCGTTGAGTGGCTGCTCCATCTTCATCGCCTCCAGGACGACGATCAGGTCGCCCTCTTCCACGGCGTCGCCGTCGGCAACCGCGATCTTGACGATCGTGCCCTGCATCGGGCTGGTCAGCGAGTCGCCGCTGGCCCCGCCGGCCTGCTTGCGGCCGGCGGCCCGCTTGCGTGCGGCCTTCGGTGCGGTGCCGGCGGCCGCGGGCGCGCCCGCACCGAACCCGGCGGGCAGGGAGACCTCCAGTCGCTTGCCGCCCACCTCGACGACGACCGTCTCGCGCGGCTCCGCGTCGGTCTCGGCGACCGCGCCGCCGGTGAACGGCGGGATCCGGTTGTCGAACTCGGTCTCGATCCAGCGGGTGTGCACCCGGAACGGCTCGTCGGTGAACGCCTCGTCGCGCACGATCGCCCGGTGGAACGGCAGCGCGGTGGCCATGCCCTCGACCACCATCTCGTCCAGTGCCCGGCGGGCCCGCTCGACGGCCTGGGCCCGGTTCTCGCCGGTGATGATGACCTTGGCCAGCAGCGAGTCGAAGTTGCCGCCGATGACGCTGCCGGACTCGATGCCGGCATCCACCCGGACGCCGGGGCCCTGGGGCAGTTGCAGCGTGGTGACCGTGCCGGGGGCCGGCAGGAAGTTACGGCCGGGGTCCTCGCCGTTGATGCGGAACTCGATCGAGTGACCGCGCGGGGTGGGGTCCGTGTCGAAGCGCAGCTTCTCGCCGTCGGCGATGCGGAACTGCTCGCGGACCAGGTCGATGCCGGCGGTCTCCTCGGTGACCGGGTGCTCGACCTGCAGCCGGGTGTTCACCTCCAGGAAGGAGATGGTGCCGTCGACTCCGACCAGGTACTCGACCGTCCCGGCGCCGTGGTAGCCGGCCTCGCGGCAGATCGCCTTGGCGCTGTTGTGGATGCGGGCGCGCTGGTCGTCGGTCAGGAACGGCGCGGGCGCCTCCTCGACCAGCTTCTGGTGGCGGCGCTGCAACGAGCAGTCCCGGGTGCCGACGACGATCACGTTGCCGTGCTGGTCGGCCAGGACCTGTGCCTCCACGTGGCGCGGACGGTCGAGGTAGCGCTCGACGAAGCACTCGCCCCGGCCGAACGCGGCGACCGCCTCGCGGGTGGCGGACGCGAACAGCTCCGGGATCTCCTCGATCGTGCGGGCCACCTTCAGGCCACGCCCGCCGCCGCCGAAGGCCGCCTTGATGGCCACCGGCAGGCCGTGCTCCCGCGCGAACGCGACGATCTCGTCGGCGTCGGCGACCGGCTCCGGGGTGCCCGGTACCAGTGGGGCCCCGGCGCGCTGCGCGATGTGCCGGGCGGTGACCTTGTCGCCGAGGTCCCGGATCGCCTGCGGGGTCGGGCCGATCCAGGTCAGTCCGGCGTCGATGACCGCGCTCGCGAAGTCGGCGTTCTCGGACAGGAAGCCGTAGCCGGGGTGCACGGCGTCGGCGCCGGCCTTGGCCGCGACGTCGAGCAGCTTGTCGATGCGCAGGTACGAGTCGGCGGCGGTGTCACCGCCCAGGGCGTACGCCTCGTCGGCGAGGCGCGCGTGCGGCGCGTCGCGGTCGGAGTCGGCGTACACGGCGACGCTGGCCAGGCCGGCGTCCTTGCAGGCCCGGATGACGCGGACCGCGATCTCGCCCCGGTTGGCGATCAGTACCTTGCGCACCTGGGTTCCTCCCGATGGTGAAGACCGGACGCCGACGGCGGCACCGAACCCCACCGCGGGGTGCGCCTGACCGACCGTTATGTCGCGCAGTTTAGCCAAGCTGGGTGGCGGCGAAATGCGGCCGTCGTCACGTTGTGGCGACCGTATCCGTGACGGTCGTCGCCACCCGAGGACGCGTGACATCACTTTTTAGTCAACTTTGGCTATTAGGCTTGGTACGTGTCGACTACGCGAATGATGATCCTCGGACTGGTCCGATGGCTGGAGCCGGTGCACGGGTACGACGTCCGCCGGGAGTTGATGAGCTGGCAGGTGGACCGGTGGGCCAACCTCCAGCCCGGCTCGATCTACCACGCGCTGCGCAAGCTGACCGAGGAGGGGTTGCTCGCCGAGGTGGCCACCGAGCAGGTCGGCGCCCGGCCGGCCCGGACCACGTACCGGACCACCCCGGCCGGTGACCGCGAGTTCGAGGACCTGCTGCGCAAGTACTGGTGGGAGTACCGCGACGCGATCGACCCGTTCAGCGCGGCCTTCGCGTTCCTGCCGGCGCTGCCCAGGCGGGAGGCGGTCGCCGCGGTGCGCAACCGGGCCCGGGTGCTCGACGCGCGGGCGGACGAGCTCGAGGCGTTCATGTGCGACGAGACGGTCTGGGACGCCGGAAAGCCGGTACACGTGAAGTGGGGCCTGGAGCTGGACGTGCTGCGCGCCCGGGCCGAGGCGGAGTGGTGCCGCCGGGTCGCCGGGCGCATCGAGGCGGGCGAGGGCGGCCACACCGGCGAGTTCGACCGCGAGGAGATGGGCCGCCGCTGGCGCGAGGCGATCGTCGAGGAGTTCGGCCCGGCGGACGGTACCGGCACGCCCTAGGGCGGGGCCGCCCCGTCGTCGGTGCGTAATAGTCAAACTTGACTAGCGGATTCGTGTCACGTAGCTTCCTCCTGTCGCATGGTGGCGTCATTATGACACCATCGCGGCGTCGCGCCACGGGGGACCCGCCGGCGCGTTCGTCCTGAGACAGGCGGAGGCCTAAGTGATCATCGAGACGAAAGGGCTGCGGAAGTCGTTCCGCAGCCGGAAAGCGACGGTGGAGGCGGTCCGTGGGGTCGACCTCGTAGTCGAGGACGGGGAGATCTTCGGCTTCCTCGGCCCCAACGGCGCCGGCAAGACGACCACGCTGCGCATGCTCGCGACCCTGCTAGAACCCGACGGGGGCGAGGCGACCATCGCGGGTGTCGACCTGCGGCGCGCGCCCGGCGAGGTGCGGCGGCGCATCGGGTACGTCGCCCAGGGTGGCTGCACCTGGGACGAGGTGAGCGCCCGGGAGGAACTGGTCTACCAGGCGCGCCTCTACGGCGTCGACCGGACGGAGGCCCGCAGCCGTGCCGAGCACGCCATCAAGGCGTTCCAGTTGGAGGCGTTCGCGGACCGGCCGTGCAAGACCTACTCCGGTGGCCAGCGCCGCCGGGTCGACATCGCCCTCGGTGTGATCCACCAGCCGCGCGTGGTCTTCCTCGACGAGCCGACGACCGGCCTCGACCCGCAGAGCCGCGCGCACATGTGGGACGAGGTGCGGCGGCTGCGCGACGAGGGCATGAGCGTCTTCATCACCACGCACTACCTGGACGAGGCGGACGCGCTCTGCGACCGCATCGCGATCATGGACCACGGTGAGATCGTCGCCGAGGGTACGTCGACCGACCTCAAGCGGGAGATCGCCGGTGACGTGGTCACCATCGGCGTCAACGGCTCGGGGGAGAAGGCGGCGGCCCTGCTGGAGGGGGAGCCATACGTCAACCGGCTGGAGACCCTCGACCAGGCCCTGCGCCTGTACGTCGACACCGGCGCGACCGCGATCCCGCAGATCCTGCGCACCCTGGACGGCGCAAGCATCGCGCTCAGC
Organism: Planosporangium spinosum; assembly: GCF_049999945.1. NCBI lineage: Bacteria > Bacillati > Actinomycetota > Actinomycetes > Micromonosporales > Micromonosporaceae > Planosporangium > Planosporangium spinosum. The sequence continues at coordinate 159,636 of NZ_JBLYUB010000010.1, forward strand.
TCGATCGAGCTGCACCGACCGAGCCTCGACGACGTGTTCCTGGCCAAGACCGGCCGCTCCCTGCGCGACACCACCACTGGAGCGTGAAGAAGATGAAGCTCGTCCGTGACACCTGGATGGTGTTCACCCGCCAGATGACGCTCGTGCTGCGCAACCCGGTCTGGCTGATCGTCGGCCTGATGCAGCCGCTGTACTTCCTGCTGCTGTTCGGCCCGCTGCTCAAGGGCGTGCCGAACCTGCCCAGCGGCAAGGCGTACCAGTTCTTCGTGCCCGGCCTGCTGGTGCAGTTGGCGATGTTCGGGACGCTGTTCGTGGGCTTCGGGCTCATCGCCGAACTGCGGGCCGGTGTGATCGAGCGGATGCGGGTCACGCCGGTCAGCCGGTTGTCGCTGCTGCTCGGCCGATCCCTGCGCGACATCGTGACGCTGCTGGTCCAGGCCGCGATGCTCACCGTACTGTCGCTGCCGTTCGGCCTGACGGTCCGCTTCGGCGACGCGGTACTGGCCTTCGCGCTGCTGGCCCTGATCGCGCTGATGCTGTCGGCGGTGTCGTACGCGCTCGCGCTCAAGCTGCGCAGCGAGGACGCGCTGGCCCCGTTGATGAACGCGGTCAGCATGCCCGTCCTGCTGCTGTCGGGCATCCTGCTGCCGCTGACGTTCGCGCCGGGCTGGCTGCGGGCGATCGCGAAATGGAACCCGTTCTCCTGGGCGGTCGACGGGGCCCGGGCGCTGTTCAACGGTCACCCCGGCGACGCCAGTGTGTGGAAGTCGCTGATCATCGTGACCGTCCTGGCGATCGCCTCCGCGGCCTGGGCGGCCCGGTCGTTCGCCCGCAGCGTCCGCTGACCGGGAGCGACCGGCGTCGCTGACCGGGAGCGACACGGGGCGCTGATCGGGAGCGACACGGGGCGCTGACCGGGAGCGACACGGATCACGTCCATGTCGACCTTGGGGCGCGACCGGATGCGGCTAGCGTGTCCGGTCGTGCCCCGACTCCTGGTCCGCGACCGCCTGACCTGGTTGACGTACGCCCAGCTCGCCAGCTGGGCGTACTTCCTGTACGGATTCAGCCCGGTCGTCCCGTTGCTGCGCGACGAGCAGCACACCAGCCGGGCCGTCGCGAGCCTGCACGGGGTCGCGTTCGCCGTCGGTGGGGTGGTCAGCGGCGCGCTGCTGCCCCCGCTGGTACGCCGCTTCGGCCGCGCCGCCGTGATCTGGACCGGCCTGCTCGGCGTCGCCGTGGCGGCGACCGGGCTGCTGGTGTCGCACGCGCTCGCGGCGACCCTCGCCTGCGCCGTCCTCGCGTCGACCAGCGGCGGGATGGTCGTCAACGGCGTTACCGCCGCGCTCGCCGACCACCACGGGGCGGGTGGTTCGGCCGCCATCAGCGAGGCCAACGCGCTCGCCGCGGCCACCGGCCTGGTCGCCCCGCTCGTCGTGGGCACCGCGGTCACGGTCGGTTACGGCTGGCGGCCCGGGCTCGCCGTCGTGGTCGCCGGGATCGTGCTGATCGCCGCCGCGGCGGCGATCCTCCGGGTACGGATACCCGCGCGCCCGCTCGCGTCGGCGACCGCCACGGCGGGCCGGCTGCCCCGGCCGTTCTGGCTGGTGTGGACGAGCATCCTGGCCACCGGCTCGGTCGAGGTCTGCCTGAACCTGTGGGTCGCCGACGTGCTGCGCAGCCACGCGCACGTCAGCCCGGGCGCCGCGACGGCGGCGGTATCGGCCCTGGTCGGGGGCATGTTCGTGGGCCGGCTGGTCGGCAGCCAACTGGTACTGCGGCTGTCCGGTACCGCCGTGATGCTCGGGGCGCTGGCGCTGTCCGGCGTGGGCTTCGCCGTGCTGTGGACGGCGACCTCACCCTGGCCGGCACTGGTCGGGCTCGTCGTCACCGGGCTGGGGAACGCCCTGCACTACCCGTTGGGCATGGCGCTCGCGGTGGAGCACTCGGCCGGGCAGCCCGACCTGGCCGCGTCGCGCAGCTCGTACGCGGTGGGGATCTCGTTCGGGGTGGCCCCGTTCGCGCTCGGCGCGGTCGCCGACCACCTCGGCCCGCACCTGGCGTTCCTGCTGGTACCGGTGTTCCTCGTGGCATCGGCGACGGCCATCGTGGCGCTGCGCCGCCGGGCCGGGGCCCCGCCGGAGCCGGCACCGGCCCTCGACTAGCCGGTCGCCGTGATGATGTCCCGTTATGGCCCGGACATTGGATCTGGGTGAGCTGGTCGGGCACTGGACGCTGCTGGACGATGAGCGGAAGCTGATCGCGGGCAAGCGGGGGCCGACGAGGCCGAGCGGCGCCCGGAGCTGGCCCGCGACGAGCTGCTGGTGCGCTTCCGTACCGAGCGGATCGAGCCGCCGGCGGCCGGGCGGATCGACCGGATCGTGCGCTCGGCGCTGCACCAGGCCGAGCAGGCGCTGACCGCCCGGATCGTGGACCGGTTGCCCGTTGACGTCGCCGGCCGGCTGCGGGCACTGATCGCGGTCGAGGCGCCGGACGACGACACCGGCGAGGAGTCGGTGCTGGCGCTGATCAAGTCGGTGCCGCGCAACGTCAGCCTGGATTCGATGCTCACCGAGAGCCGCAAGCTACGCGCGGCCCGGGCGATCGGCCTGCCCGGCGAGTTGTTCGCCCACGTCGCCCCGCGGGTGCTCGCCAGCTGGCGGGCCCGCGCGATGGTCGAGTTCCCGTCGCACCTGCGCGACCACCCGGATTTGCTGACGCTGACCCTGCTGGCCGCGCTGCTGCACACCCGGTTGAGGGAGATCACCGACACCCTGGGGGAGCTGCTGATCTCCACGGTGCACCGGATCGGCGCCCGTGCCGACCGGAAAGTCACCGAGGAGCTGGTCAACGTGTTCAAGTGCGGTCACCGGCAAGGAGAACCTGCTGTTCGCCATCGCCGAGGCCTCGCTCGACCGGCCCGATGATGTTGCTGATAGATAACCGACAATTGAGCGTTCCCCGGAGCGACGACGGTTAACGTGATGATCATCGATGTTGGCGCGGATGCGGCGCAGCCAGTTTCACGGCATCTGCGGTTCAACTCAGCCGATCAAAGGAGCGTTTGTGAAGGTAGGAACAAGGCTGTTGGTGACTGCGCTGGCCGCGGGGATGGTTGGCACGGCCCTGGTGGCGCCGGGCGCGGCGTACGCCGGCCCGGCAACGCAGTCGACGGGGGCACAGCCAGCGGGGGCACTGCCGGGCGAGGACCTGGCCGCGGCGCGCGCCGCGAGGGACACCGAGCCGAGGCCGGTGGTGTCGCCGGAGTTGAAGGCCATCATCGCCGAAAAGGACCGGGAAGCGAACGCGTACGTCGCCAAGAAGATGGCGCACAAGGCCGCTCGGGCCAAGAACAACGTGATGGCCGAGGCAGGGCCGGCCACCCCGATGGCGGTCGGGGTGATGGCCAACCACCCATGCCCGGATGGCGACTGCAGTTGGTGGGCTATCAGCGCCAACCAGCAGGCGCAGGTGAACAACTACTACTGCGGGCCGGCGACCCTGTCGGAAGCCGTCGGCGCGCGTGGTATCGGCATCTCGCAGTACACCGCCGCAGCCAGTCTCGGCACCAACAGCGACGGCACCGCCTGGTACAACGGTAGCTACCCGATGGCGAACTCGCTCAACAACTACCTCGGCAGCCAGGGCGCCTACTACGCCGCGGTCAATCTGTCCGGTAGCCCGAGCGCGAGCGAGAAGAGCAGCTACAAGACGCGCCTGATGTCGAACATCGACCGCGGGTGGGCAGTGGCCGGGGACGCCTACGAGTACCACGGTTACCCCCACCTGGTGGGGCACCCCGTAGACAAGGACATCTTCCACTGGTTCGAGATCCGTGGGTACGAGGGCTACGGCGCCACCACCTGGTACGAGGACTCGGTGGCCGGCGCCAGCAGCATCAGCTGGTCGAACAAGGTGCCCGCGTACTCGAGCCTGCCCTCTGACTCCATCGTCACTATCATGGGCGGCCGTGGATACGTCTGGTAGGCGGCTGCTCGCGTTGGCAGCGTGTGTGCTGGTGGGTGCCTTCGGGTGCTCACCAGCACCGCACCCTGCCCGGCCGCACGCGAGTCCGGCGGGACCCTCGACGGCGCCGTCCGCGGCGGCGGCCCGGGACCTCTGTTCGGTGCCGCTGCCCGGCGCGTGGCAGGCCGCGTTCAGCTCACACAAGGTCAACAAACCCGGCGAACGCTTCGACGTGCTGGCGACCAGCGAGGACGGCAAGACGATCTTCGCGGAGACCGGGGCGACGGGCGGCCAGCACGAACTGGCGATGATCACCGATGGTGGCCGGCGGCGGACGATCCAGTCCTACCCTGCGTCGGACGCTAAGTCGCAGGTGTTGGGGGCGTCGTTCGACGGACGGTATCTCGCCTTCACCCTGATGCATTCCCGGGCAAGCTTCGATCCGTGGACGCTGTATGTGTGGGACTCGGTGGCCGGTGGGTCGCCGAAGATCATCGCTGACAACAGCGGCGGTGACGGCGGTCAGGGTCTGCCGGGTCCGTTGAATTACCCGGTCGGCTACCAGGGCAAGATCGTCTGGGTTCAGGCGGTGCCGGGCGACGTGGTGGAGATCCGCGAGTACGACACGGCGAGCGGCCAGCAGAAGGTGGTCCGTCGGGGGCACGGCGCCACGCCGTTTCGGATGGGCTCGTGGCTGGTGTGGCCGGAGTCCGACGCGCCAGGGGCACTGACGACGCTACGCGCTATCGGGCTCGACACCGGACAGCCGGTGACCCTGCCACCGCAGATGACGGCCATCACCGGCCCCGGCACGATCAGCGCCTCCGACGACACCGTGGTGTGGGCCAGCACCGACCGGCAGGACCTGTACGCGTGGAACACGTCCTGGCCGCAGCCGCGCCACCTGCTCACCCTCAAACCAGGGGCCGGGCTCAACTTCGACTGGCCGCACGTCGCCGGCGACTTGGTGACCTGGACCGACATTCAGGCCCAGTTCGCCGGTGATCTGCGCACCGGCAGCTACACCCAGATCACCCCGCAATACGGGTACACCAAGGTATGGGGCACGTCTCTCAACGTCGGGTTCGCCCCGAGCGCCAACGGCGAGGGCGACCAGGTCATGATCGACACCCGGACGTTGCCGCCGCTGCCGACCTGCGGGGGCTCCACCACCACGTAGAGCGCCCGACGCTGGGCGGGCGGCCCCGTAGGGAAGGGGTCGCCTGCCCAGCGTCGCACCTGGGCTCGTGTGCAACCTCCCTCTAGCACCGTTGGTTTTTCGGCGCTGGTGGAGGCCGTCTTCGGCGGCGGTGTGGTGGGCGGTGGCCGGGAACGCCTACGAGTACCACGGTTACCCGCACCTGGTGGGGCACCCCGTGGACAAGGACATCTTCCACTGGTTCGAGATCCGAGGGTACGAGGGCTACGGCGCCACCACCTGGTACGAGGACTCAGTGGCCGGCGCCAGCAGCATCGGCTGGTCGAACAAGGTGCCCTCGTACTCCAGCATCGACTCCGACAAGGTCGTCACTATCATGGACGGCCGTGGATACGTCTGGTAGGCGGCTGCTCGCGTTGGCAGCGTGTGTGCTGGTGGGCACCTCCGGGTGCTCACCAGTACCGCACCCTGCCCAGCCGCACACGAGCCCGGCGCAACCCTCGACAGCGCCGTCCGCGGCGGCGGCCCGGGACCTCTGCCCGGTGCCGCTGCCCGGCGCCTGGCAGGCCGCGTTCAGCTCACACAAGGTCAACAAACCCGGCGAACGCGTCGCCGTGATGGCGACCAGCGAGGACGGCAAGACGATCTTCGTGGAGACTGAGACCACTGGCAGCCAGCACGAACTGGCGATGATCACGGATGGCGGACGGCGGCGGACGACGATCCAGTCCTACCCGGCGTCGGACAAGGTGTCGCAGGCGCTGGGCGCGTCGTTCGACGGACGCTACCTCGCCTTCACCCTGATGCGCTCCCGGACAAGCTTCGATCCGTGGACACTGTACGTGTGGGACTCGGTGGCCGGCGGGCAGCCGAAGGCGATCGCCGACAACAGCCAGGGTCTGCCGGGGCCATTCAACTACCCGGTCAGTTACCAGGGCAAGGTGTTGTGGGCTCAGCCGACCCCCGGCGGTGTGGTGGAACTCCGTGAGTACGACACCGCGAGCGGTCAGCAGAAGGTGATCCACCAGGGCCACTTCACCACGCCGTTTCGGATGGGCTCGTGGCTGGTGTTACCGGAGTCCGACGCGCCGGGGGTGCTGACCACGCTACGCGCCGTCGGGCTCGACACCGGACAGCCGGTGACCCTGCCACCGCAGATGACGGCCATCACCGGCCCCGCCACGATCAGCGCCTCCGACGACACCCTGGTATGGGCCAGCACCGATCGGCAGGACCTGTACGCGTGGAACACGTCCTGGCCGAAGCCGCGCCACCTGCTCACCCTCAAACAAGGGGTCGGCCTCAACTTCGACTGGCCGCACGTCATTGGCGACTTCGTGACCTGGACGAACACGGATGCCTATTTCGCCGGCGATCTGCGCACCGACAGCTACACCCAGATCACCCCGCAATACGGGAGTACCGGCGTGTCTGGCGCGTCGCTGATTGTCGGGTTCGCCCCGAGTGCAAATGGTCCCGGCGATGAGATCGTGGTCTATACCCAGACGCTGCCCCCGCTGCCGACATGTAGCGGTTCCACCGTGTAGAGCGTCACCTCTGGGCGGGCGGCCCCATTGGGGAAAGGTCGCCTGCCCAGAGTCGCCCCGGGCTCGCGTGCAATCTCCCTCTAGACCGGCGGGCGGGTCAGCCCACCCGCCAGAGGCTGACGAGCTCCGTGCCCAGTTCCGACATCATGCGGCGCAGCAGCGGCAGCGACAGGCCGATGACGGTACCCGGATCGCCCTCGATGCGGTCGACGAACGCGCCGCCGAACCCGTCGATGGTGAACGCGCCGGCGACCCGCAGCGGCTCGCCGGTCGCCACGTACGCGGCGATCTCGGCGTCGCTCAGGTCGGCGAAGTGGACCGTCGTCGAGGCGACGGCGGCGGTGTCGGCGCCGGTACGGGTGTCGATCAGGCAGTGGCCGGTGTACAGGACCCCGGACCGGCCGCGCATGGCCCGCCACCGGCGGACCGCGTCGTCGGGGTCGGTCGGCTTGCCGAACACCCGGCCGTCGAAGGACAGGACGGAGTCGCAGCCGAGCACCAGGACGGTTGCGTCGTCGGCGCCGGAGGGGTCGTCACGCAGCCGGGCGGCGACGGCCTCCGCCTTGAGCCGGGCGAGCGTGCCGCTCAGGGTGTCCGGCCGCTCGGCCGGTACCGTCGACTCGTCGACGCCGCTGACGATGACCTCGGCCGGGATGCCCGCGGCCGCGAGCAGTTGCCGGCGGGCAGGGCTGGCCGAGGCCAGTACCAGTCTGGTCGTCACGCCGGACCCGCTTTCCCCTTGGATCTTGGTAAGTCTGCCAACTGAATACGATGTCAGACTTACCAAGATCCGGAAGGCGTGGGGTCTACGGGCGGCGCTTGCGGCGGTTCTGCCCGCGCTGGCCGGCGGTCGCGACCGGCTGCGGTGCCGGCTCGGGCAGCGTGCCGACCGGCGAAACGGTGCCCCGCCGGATGCCGATCTGGCGCATCACGTGGTAGACGACGATCGCCGCGACCGAGCCGAGCGCGATCCCGTTGAAGGCCAGGTCGCCGATCTTCCAGGTGAAGTCGGCGATACCGATGATCAGCGCGACGGCGGCGGTCATCAGGTTGGCCGGGTTGTTGAAGTCGACCCGCGACTGTACCCAGATCCGGGCGCCGAGCACGCCGATCAGGCCGTACAGCACGACGGTCGCGCCGCCCAGTACGCCCGGCGGGATCGTGTTGATCAGCGCGCCGAACTTGGGGGACAGGCCGAGCAGGAAGGCGACGATGCCCGCGACCCAGTACGCCGCGGTCGAGTACACCCGGGTCGCCGCCATGACGCCGATGTTCTCCGCGTAGGTGGTCGTACCCGATCCGCCGCCGGCGCCGGCCAGCACGGTCGCGAGGCCGTCGCCGACGAACGCGCGGCCGATGAGGTGGTCCAGCGGACGCCCGGTCATCGCCGCCACCGCCTTGACGTGGCCCACGTTCTCGGCGATCAGGACCAGGACGACGGGGACGAACAGGGCCACGACCCCGAGGTTGAACGTCGGCGCGGTGAAGTCGGGCAGGCCCACCCAGGCCGCCTGCCGCACGGCCGTGAAGTCGAGCTGGCCCTGGAACGCGGCAGCCACGTACCCGGCGACCACGCCGACCAGGATCGACAGCCGTCCGAGCAGCCCTGCGAACACGACCGTCACCAGCAGGATCACGACGAGCGTGACGAACGCGGTACCGGGCTGTTCGACGAACTTCGACTTGGCGACCGGGGCCAGGTTGAGGCCGATCAGCGCCACGATCGCGCCGGTGACCACCGGCGGCATCAGCCACTCGATCCAGCCGGTGCCGGCCTTGTGTACGACGAAGCCGATGATCGCGAAGAGCGCGCCGGCCACGATTATCCCGCCGAGGGCGGACGGCATGCCGTGCGAGGCCGAGGCCGCGGCGACCGGGGCGATGAACGCGAAGCTGGACCCCAGGTAGCTGGGCAGCCGGTTTCCGGTGATCAGCAGGAAGAGGATCGTGCCGATACCGGAGAAGAACAGCGTCGTGGACGGCGGGAAGTGGGTGATCAGCGGGACCAGGAAGGTCGCGCCGAACATCGCGAGTACGTGCTGTGCGCCGATGCCGATGGTGCGCGGCCAGCTCAGCCGCTCGTCGGGAGCGACCACCTCACCGGGACGGGTGTGCCGCCCGTCGCCGTGGAGCCGCCAGTTCAAGTCGATCATTTGCTTCCTCCGCCCTGTGCTGGGCGGAGCGTAGCGGCTGCTACCGGCGGCTTTTGCGCAGGGTAGGGCCGTCCAGAAGGGCGGGAACATCCACTTCCGCCATGGTCATCGCCTTTCGGGTGGACCGGTGGTGTGCCTACCGTTCGGCGACGTAACTGCCCCGCTGGGGCACGGTGTAGATCCACCCCTCGTCACGCAGCCAGGCAACGGTGCGGCGGGCGGTGTCGCGGCTGACATTGAACTCTTGTTGCAGGGCGGTTTCGGACGGTATCGGCTTGTTTGGCCGCAGTGTGCTTGCCTCAATCCGCTCGATCAGGACCGCGGCGATCTGTCGATAGACCGGTATCGGCGACTCGGGGTCGATCACGCGCACAACGCTAAGGATCGCGAACGTGGGCGTATCTTGCCGTACGAGAGCATACGAGAGCTGACGTAGGCATACGAGAGGCGCTAGTATGGCGTCATCGCTCAAATAGGCGAGAGTCGATCGGCGACTCGACCGCCGATCGGCTCTCTTGATCGGACGTAGGAGGTCCGACCCGTGACCAGTATGAGGGCGAGGCACTACGCGCCCATAACTGCGCTGGAGACCGAACCTGTCGGTCCGTACACCGATCCGGAGCAGCGGGAGGAGGCACTGCGGGATGCTCTGCGGGGCGTGGACCTGGGTACGTACGACGAGCGGATGATCCGCTGGACGCTGGACGCTGGATAAGTTCGACAACTCGACCCTGCGGGTGTACGTGAGCTGGATCGAGCGGGCCCGGGTGACCGGCATGGTCGAGGTGCTGGAGGCCGACGCGATCATCCGGGCCCGGCTGCCTCGGCGGTCCGGTCGGTGACCGCGCATCAGCCGCTCCGGCCGAGCTGGGTCTGCGTGGGGTGCGGGTACTCGTGGCCGTGTCCGAGCCACCGGCGTCAGCTGCTCGGCGAGTACGCCGGTACCCCGGTCTCGCTGTCCCTGGTCTTGAGTGCCGCGCTCGTGGAGGCCACGGCGGACCTGCGTGCCGTTCCGGCCGGCGACCTGCATGACCGTTTTGTGGGGTGGTTGCCGATTTCCGGGTGATGGCCGACCCGTGAGTCGGGGTCCACGTCTCCAATCTTGGAAAGCAGGGCACCAATATTGGCGCCTAACTTTCCAAGATCTACGAGGAGTCGGCAGGGTTGGCCACTTCGAGCGACCCCGACGCCGTCAGGCGACTTTCGCGGTCAGCGAGAATCCCTCGAATCGTACATTGTGGACGCGGCCGTCGCCGGGTGCCGGGTCGAGCCGGCACCTGGTCGATCGTGCCCGATCTCGCCCGTGGATCCGGCCCGTCTCTCCCGTGATCACTGAGACTCTGCGGGGCCGTGGCACCGCAGAGTCTCAGTGATCACGAAGGGGCGTGGAGTCCGCGAGTCAGCGGGGCAGTCCCGAGGCGCGCCAGGCACCGGTACCGGCGCGCAGCGGGACGCCGGGCAGGGCGCTCGCCCGCCACCGCGACGGGGCCACCGGGGCCGGGGCGGGCGCGGCGGGGCGGCGCAGGATCACACCGACCAGTGCCGCCAGTTCCTCGGGCGTCGGGGTACCGCGCACCACCCGCAGCGCCGGAGTCGTCTCGTCGGCCACGTGACCTCCCCAAACATCGTCCGCGTCGCTACCGCACCGGGCCGGTGGGTCGCCGGATACTCGACCTTATCGAGGCTTTGCAGGTGACGCGACGGAGGGCGCCCGGACTGTTGGCCGCCGTGACCGGCGTGCTGGCGGGCGTCCTGACCGTGGCTGCCCCGGAGATCCCCGCCGGGTCGGAGTCGGCCGGACCGTTCGCCGGGGCCGCGCCGGCCTTCGCCGCGCCGGCCTTCGCCGCGCCGGCCTTCGCCGAGCCGTCCGCGCCCGCGCCGGAAGCCACGTCGTCGGCGACCCGGTACCAGGTGACCTTCGTCGCGCGCTCCTGCCCCTCGTACGAGGCTCTCACCGCCGGGCAGGGGCCCGGCGACGACGCCGAGACGCTCGGCCGGCCCGGACATGCCAGCCCGTACCTTCCCGGCCAACCCGTCGACCCGGCTGTCGAGGACGACCTCGACAGCGGCTGCACCGACCTGCCCGGCTGGCGCTTCGCCCTGGGCTCGGGGCACGAGCGTACGGGTCGGCTGTCGACCGTCACGGGCCGGCCGGTCAGCACGCCACCCACCGGGGACTCGACCGCCCGGCTCGACGCGACCGGCCGGGACACCGGCGGGCTGCTGGCCGGGGCGGTCACCGTCACGCTGAGCGATGAGCAGGTCGGGTTGGCGGTACACCGGCAACTGTGGGTGCAGGGTGGTACGCCGGACAAGCCGGTCGGTGACGGGTACGCGTTCGGCGTGCTGCGCTGCGCGATCGACGGGCGCACCGCCGGCAACGTCCAGTGGCTGGCGTTCCCGTCCGGTGTGCGGCACGTGTTCTGCTACGCGTACTACGTCCGAGGTGCTCCCCAGTCCGGCACCGTCACGGTGCGGCTGCGCACCACCCGGCCGGTGGGCTACGCCCAACGGGTGTCGTTCGCCTCGGGGCTGAGCAACCTCGGCGACGGCGGGTTCGCGTTGGCCAGTTCGGGTGAGCCGGTCGAGGCGTCGTTCACCCGGCCGCCCGGCAAGGCCGCGTACCCGATCCGGCCGCGGGTACCGGAGGGCTGGCGGCTCGCCGCGGCGGCCTGCGACGCCACCCGCTCGGACGGCCGGAAGGTGTCGGGGCGGGCCACGGTGGACCCGGCGACCGGAGCGGCGTCGGTGTCGGTGGTGGCCGGCGAGACGGTCGTCTGCACGTACACGTTGGAGCCGCCGGCGCCGCCGCCCGGCCTCGCCCTCGCGGTGTACAGCCCCGGTACCGGCGGGACGTTCGGGATCACGCTGGCCGGCGCGGCGGGTTCGCCGGCCGGCGGAGCCGGATCGCGGACACTGACCGCCACGACCGGTGCCGACGGGCCGGCGGCGGCCACCGGCGCCGACCTGACGGCGCTCACCCCCGGCCGGTACACGGCGACCGTGACGCCGCCCACGGGGCAGGCGGACCAGTGGACCCTGATGGGCGCGTTGTGTGACGGCGCACAGGTCCGCGCGGACGCGATGAGCGTCACACTGGATCTCCCGCCCGGCGCGGCGGTCGACTGCGTGCTCCAACTGGCCCGGCGGACGCCCGCGCTGCGGCTGGACGTGGTCACCGCGGGTGGCGTGGCCAGCGCGGCGTTCGCGGTGGTCGCGGTCGACGACGCGGGCGGCGGCTGGTGGGCGGCGGCCAACACCACCGGGTACGGGGTACCGGCGGTCGCCGCCGGTGACCTTCCCCGGGAACTGCCGTTCGGCACCTACCTGGTCACGCCGGTGCCGCCCCGGGCCAGCGCGACGACCGGGTGGCGGTTGGCGTCGCTGCGCTGTGACGGGGCGGCCGAGGCCACCGCCGGCGGAGCGGTACGGGTCACGCTGGCGCCCGGCGGGCGGGAGCCGGTGTGCACGGCGTCGTACCAGGCGGAGGCGGCGACCCGGCTGCGGGTGACGGTACGCGCGACGGGTGCGGACATGGCCCGCCGCGGTGCCGCCGTGGTCGAGGTGTCCTGCGTGGACGGTTCGCGCGGGCGGCTGGTCCTCGCCCCGGACACCGCCGGCCCGGCGGTGCTGCCGCAACCGCTGTCCTTCCTGGAACCGACCACCTGCGAGATCCGGCAGCAGGACACCGGGGCGGCGCCGGGCGCTACGGTCACCGTGTCGGCCACCCGGGAGCCGGCCACCGGCGGCCCGCCGGTGGAGCTGCCGTACCGGCTGGACGTGGCGCGCGACGTGACCGAGTACACCATCGCCGTGACCGACGAGTTCAGCGAGCCGCCCGCGACCGTGGCGGAGGAGTCGTTCCTCGACCAGCTTCGGGTACTGCCCCTGATAATGGTGGGCATTGGAATGGTCGGATTCGGGGGACTTATCTTTATCGCGGTACTTTTACGGCGACGCGTGGTGTGACAACAGGTGAGACCGGGGTGGCGCTCGTACATGCCCATGGACTGACCGGGTATCTTCCTCAGGATGTCGGTCACGCAGCCCCTTATCGCCGAGCGCTACCGGCTTGTCCGGTCCCTCGGCCAGGGCGGCATGGGCCGCGTCTGGCTGGCCCGCGACGAGGTGCTGCACCGTGACGTCGCCATCAAGGAGGTCATCCCTCCGGAGAGCCTGACCGCGCAGGAGCGCGACGAGATGCGCCGCCGTACCCTGCGCGAGGCCCGCACGGCGGCCCGGCTCAACCATCCGAGCGTGGTCCGCGTCTACGACGTGGTCCGCACCGATACGCATCCGTGGATCGTGATGGAGTACGTGCCGTCGCGGTCGCTGCACCAGGTGATCGCCGAGGACGGCACGCTGTCGCCCACCCGCGCCGCGGAGATCGGGCTCCAGGTGCTCGGCGCGTTGCGCGCCGCGCACCGCGCCGGTGTGCTGCACCGCGACGTGAAACCGAGCAACGTGCTCCTCACCGACGAGGGTCGGGTGGTGCTGACCGACTTCGGGTTGGCGATCATGGCCGGTGATGCGTCGGTGACCCGGACAGGCATGGTGCTGGGCTCCCCGGCGTACATCGCCCCCGAGCGGGCCCGCGAGGGCATCACCGGGCCGGAGTCCGACCTGTGGTCGCTCGGCGCGACGCTGTACGCCGCGGTCGAGGGCAACTCCCCGTACCAGCGCTCCTCCGCGATCGAGACGCTGACCGCGCTGGTCACGGAGGACCCGCCACCGGCGCGCAACGCCGGCCCGCTGCGCGCCGTCCTCAATGGCCTGTTGCGCAAGGACCCGACCACCCGCATCAATGCCGAGGAGGCCGAGCGGCTGCTGCGCCGGGCCGCCGGCGGTGGCCTGGGCTCCCGGATCTGGCTGGTGCCCAAGCCCCGGCGCGGCCTGCGCCCCGAGCCGGGGTCGGGCTCCTCCGGCCAGCCGGCGACCGACGGCTCCGCCGGCTCGAAGCCGTCCGGGGCGAGCGCGTCGAAGCCGTCCGGCTCCAGCGGCGCCAAGCCCTCCGGCTCCACCGGCGCCAAGGCGGCGGCCGCCGCCGGCCCGGCCGTCGCCGGTGCGAAGGCGTCCGGGGCTGGCGCCTCGGGCACAGCCGCGGGTACGACCTCGGGCGAGACCGCCGGTACGAAGGCGCCCGGCTCCGCCGGTACGAAGGCGCCCGGCTCTACCGGTACGAAGCCGGAGGGGTCGGACGAGACGGCCGCCGGTACACCGGCCGCCGCGGCCGCCCAAGCCACCGCGGTGATCCGGCCGTCGGGAGGCGAGCGGACCGCGGTCATCACGCCGAATCCGAGCTCGTCGGAGCAGACCGACACCGGCCCGCCGCCGGTCGCGGCGCTCGCGGCCGCCACCGGGGTCGAGAGCACCGCCACCGACCGCCGCCCGGCCGGCCGTACCCCCGCCGGTGACGCCGCGTCCCCCGACCTGCTGGGCAGGCTGCCGCTCGCCTGGCGCGAGACCCTGGCCCGGCCCTGGCTGTGGCTGCTGGCCGCCGTCGTCGTGGTCCTGCTCGTGGTCGTGGTCGTGGTCGTCCTGACGAGTGGCGACGACGGCCACGACACCGCGAACGGCCCGGCCACGCGGACCTCCGCACCGGCCGCGACCAGCGCCGCCGCCGCGCCGCCCGCCGCCTCGGCGGCCGCCCCGACCACGCCGGCACCGGGCGACGGCTCGTCCGGGGGAGCGGCCGCCACGCCGCAGCAGGCCACGCCGGCCGCTCCGGTGATCCCTGCGGGCTGGCATCTGCACTCCGACCCCACCGGCTTCAGCCTGGCCGTGCCCGACGGCTGGAACGTGTCACGCGAAGGCAGCATCGTCTACTTCCGCGACCCGTCGGAGGGCCGCATCCTGAGCGTCGACCAGACCAACCAGCCCCACCGGGACCCGGTCGCCGACTGGACCCGGCAGGAGGGCGAGCGGGCCGGCAGCTTCTACCCCGGCTACCAGCGCATCCGCATCGCGCCGGTCGACTACTTCGTCGCCTGCGCCGACTGGGAGTTCACCTACGACCAGCGCGGCACCCGCGCCCACGTGATCAACCGGGGTGTGGTGACGTCGGACCACCAGGCGTACGGCATCTGGTGGTCCACGCCGGAGTCGACCTGGCAGGCGAACCTGCCGAACTTCGAGCTGATCATGAAGACGTTCACGCCGAAGCCCTGACCGGCAGATCCGAGCGCCGACCGCAATCCGGAAGCCCCGACCGGCCACACGCGGAAGCCCTGACCGCCACCGGCGAACCGGCGAGGGTCAGGGCTTCGGCGTGCGTGCCCGCTACAGCGGGATGTTGCCGTGCTTCTTCGGCGGGAGCGTCTCGCGCTTCGTCCGCAGGGCCCGCAGGCCCTTCACGACCTGGGCGCGCGTGGCCGACGGCGGGATGACGGCGTCCACGTAGCCGCGCTCGGCCGCCACGTACGGGTTGGCCAGCGTGTCCTCGTACTCCTGGATCAGCTCGGCCCGCAGCGCCGTGGGGTCTTCGGCGTTCTTCAGCTCCTGGCGGTACAGGATGTTGACCGCGCCCTGGGCGCCCATGACCGCGATCTGGGCGGTCGGCCAGGCGAAGTTGAGGTCGGCGCCGAGGTGCTTGGAGCCCATGACGTCGTACGCCCCGCCGTACGCCTTGCGGGTGATGACCGTGACCTTTCCGACGGTCGCCTCGGCGTACGCGTAGATCAGCTTGGCGCCGCGGCGGATGATGCCGTCCCACTCCTGGCCGGTGCCGGGCAGGAAGCCGGGTACGTCGACGAAGGTCAGGATCGGCAGGTTGAACGCGTCGCAGGTGCGCACGAACCGGGCGGCCTTCTCGGAGGCGGCGATGTCGAGGCAGCCGGCGAAGTGCATCGGCTGGTTGGCGACGACGCCGACCGGGCGGCCCTCGACGCGGCCGAAGCCGACGATGATGTTCTGCGCGTACAGCGGCTGCACCTCGAGGAAGTCGTCGACGACCGACTCGATCACGGTGTGCATGTCGTACGGCTGGTTGGCCGAGTCGGGGATCAGCGTGTCGAGCGCGAGATCCTCCTCGGTCACCTCGAGGTCGGCCGGCTCGTCGGTCACCGGGGGTTCGTCGAGGTTGTTCGACGGCAGGTACGACAGCAGCGCCTTGACGTACTCGATCGCGTCTTCCTCGTCGGTCGCCAGGTAGTGCGCGTTGCCGCTCTTGGCGTTGTGGGTACGGGCGCCGCCGAGGTCCTCCATGGCGACGTCCTCACCGGTGACGGTCTTGATGACGTCCGGGCCGGTGATGAACATGTGGCTGGTCTGGTCGACCATGACCGTGAAGTCGGTGACGGCCGGCGAGTAGACCGCGCCGCCCGCGCACGGACCCATGATCAGCGAGATCTGCGGGATCACGCCGGAGGCCCGGACGTTGCGGAAGAAGATCTCGCCGTACAGGCCGAGCGAGGCCACGCCCTCCTGGATCCGGGCGCCACCGGAGTCGTTGATGCCGATCACCGGGCAGCCGGTCTTCATCGCCAGGTCCATCACCTTGACGATCTTCTCGCCGAAGACCTCGCCGAGGGAACCGCCGAAGACGGTGAAGTCCTGGGCGAACACGCACACCTGGCGGCCGTCGACGGTGCCGTACCCGGTCACCACGCCGTCACCGTACGGTCGCTCGTCGGCCAGGCCGAAGTTCGTGCTGCGGTGCCGGGCGAACTCGTCGAGTTCCACGAACGAGCCCTCGTCCAGCAACATCTCGATCCGCTCGCGCGCGGTCTTCTTGCCGCGGGCGTGCTGTTTCTCGACGGCCCGGGCGGAACCGGCGTGTACCGCCTCTTCGATGCGCCGGCCGAGGTCGGCGAGCTTGCCGGCGGTGGTGTGGATGTCAGCGGTCAGCTCTGCGGTCACGGGGCCGATCGTAGCGACCGCGCCGCCCGGCGCGCTGTGACCTAGGTCCGCGAGTGGCAAATACACCCGGGTCGGGAGCGGCGGGTCCCCCTTCTACGCTGGCGGGGTGGCAGAGAGCCCGTACACGGATCTGGAGCGCCCACCGCTGCGGGAGGCGGCGCTGCGGCGGGCGCTGGTCGTTCCCGGGGGACTGTGGACCGACCTGCGCGTCGTCGCCGAGACCGGCTCGACCAACTCCGACGTGGCCGAGGCGGCCCGGGCCGGTACGCCGGAGGGGCTGGTCCTCGTCGCGGAACGCCAGGCGACCGGCCGGGGTCGGCTGGGCCGGATGTGGAGTTCGCCGCCGCGGGCCGGGCTCACCCTGAGCGTGCTGCTGCGCCCGACCGGGGTGGACCTGACCCGGTTCGGCTGGCTGCCGCTGCTCACCGGGGTGGCGCTGGCGGAGGCGGTGCGCCGGATCGCCGAGGTGGACGCGGTGCTCAAGTGGCCCAACGACCTGCTGATCGACGGACGGAAGTGCGCCGGGATCCTGGCCGAGGCGATCCCCCCGGCGCCGGGCGTGGTCGGGGGCGAGTCGGCCGTCGTGGTCGGGATCGGGCTGAACACGACGCTGCGCGCGGACGAGCTGCCCCGGGCGGACGCCACGTCGCTGGCGCTCGCCGGAGCGGCCTGCGCCGACCGGGATCCACTGCTGCGCGCGCTGCTGCGGTCACTGGCGGACTGGTACGGCCGGTGGCGGGCGGCGGGCGGTGACCCGGACGCGAGCGGGGTGCGGGAGGCGTACGCGTTCCACTGCGACACGCTCGGCCGGGACGTGCTCGTCGGGCTCCCGGACGGCTCGCAGTTGCGCGGCCGGGCCGACGGGGTGGACCTCGACGGCCGGATCGTGGTCGACGGCCGCCCGCTGGCCGCCGCCGACGTCACGCACCTGCGCTGACGACGCCGTCTGCGCACCTACGCGGAAATCCGGTCCGGACCGGTCCGGTACCCGGCCATCGCGCGCAACCGTTACCCTCGCGGCGAATTCTTGAATGTCGTTGCGAGGAGGTCGGGGTGGGATTCCCGGAGAGCGTGCTCACCAAGGACGAACAGGTGGTCTCGCACCTGCATCCGCACTGGAAGGCGCTGATCCGGCCGGTACTCGTGGTGGTGGTCGCGATCGCGGCGGTGGTCGTCGCGGCGATTTTCCTTCCCACGGCCGGCTGGTCCACCGCGCTGCTCTACGTCGCGGGCGGGCTGGCACTGCTGGCCGTGGTCTGGCTGGCGTTCTGGCCGTGGCTGGTGTGGCGCACCACCCACTACGTGTTCACCAACGAGCGGGTGATCCTGCGGACGGGGGTCTTCTCGCGTACCGGGCGGGACATTCCACTCGGGCGGGTCAACGACGTGTCGTTCGCGCACGGGATCGTCGACCGGGTGCTCGGCTGCGGCACCCTCACGATCGAGTCGGCGGGGGAGCGGGGTCAGGTGGTGCTGACCGACATCCCGCACGTGGAGAAGACCCAGAGCCTGCTGTACGAACTGGTCGAGGCCGACCGGGCCAGGCACACCTTCGACGACGGCGACCGCGAGGCGATCATCGACGAACTGCGGTGACCCGTCCCGATCGGCGGACCGGTTGTCCGCCGATCGGCGGGGTCAGCGGTGGTCGGGGACCGGGACCGGCAGACCCTCGGCGGGGGCGACGACCGGAGGTTCGAGGTCGACGACCGGGGTGGTCCCGTCCGCGGCCGGGCCGTCGACCGGAGTGGCCAGCGCACCGGTCACGCCGGTCCCGGCGGGCGTGTCCTTGAACACGAACGTGCGGTAGGTCCAGAAGCGGAACAGGGTCGCGGCACAGATGCAGACCGTGGTCGTGATGTTGAACGCCAACCGGTCCTGCCGCTCGCTCATCCCGAAGCCGTACTTGAGCATGCCGGTGCCGGCGGACTGGATGAACAGCCCGACCAGGTTGACGGCGAAGAACAGGGTGTACTCGCGGCGTACCGCGCCACGCGGCCGGTCCTTGTACGTCCAGTGCCGGTTGGCCAGGTACGCGAGGTACGTCGTCACCAGCGTGGCGATGACCGTCGCCTTCACCGCGCCGATGATGATCAGCGCGTTGAAGATCAGGAAGTAGAGGACCAGGTTTCCCACACCGATCGCGGCGAAGGCGACGGCCTCGGGAGCCATCTGCCGCAGGCGTAGTGGCAGGAACCGGACAGGGCGCACCACGCTACTTTACGTTACCCGTCAAGGCATCGCGATCGGTGGCGGCCGGGAGTGAACCGGGTTACCTGCCCTCAAGTCCGGCGCCTGCCTTCATTACTTTACGTGACCGGAAGACGAACCTGCGGTAAGTCCAGAAGCGGAAGAGCGTGCCCCCGGCCATGCCCACCACGTTCCGCGCTGATCAGGTCGGCGAGCTGGCCGGTGAAGGCCGGCCGGACCCGGCCGCCGTCGGGGCCGGTTCGGCGCGGGACGTGCCGTGCACCGGCCGAGCGCACGACGCCGGTGCACGGGGCGACATGCCAGTGATGTACATCGATGGGCGTCGGCCACCGCCGCGGGGCGCCGTCGGCGACGGTCCGGCCGCATTCCTTTCAACTATTGCGTGAAACTGCTTAGTGACCGGGATAAACGCGCCGCATTGCGCGGGGCTCCGTAAAATTTCGATTCCTTGTGCAGTTTTTCACAAGCTGGCCTGGTGTCCTGACCTGCCTGCCGGTTTAACCTGAGGTCAACTTCCCGTACCCAATTTCCGCACCGTTTGCGTAAGCCCCCGCGCGTCAACGGTGCCTTATTCGGGTACGAGGTCAGAGTCGATAGCAAGGAGATGAGTGATGAGTGCTCCGGCCACCGTCCCGGGGCTCGACCGGGCCCCGACCTCCCACCCCCGGCTGCTGCGTTGGGTACGCGAAGTAGCCGAGCTGACGACTCCCGACCGGGTGGTCTGGTGCGACGGGTCCGACGCCGAGTGGAAGCGCCTGACTGACGAACTCGTCGAGGCCGGCACCCTGGTCCGCCTCAATGACGAACGCAAGCCCAACTCGTTCTGGGCCCGTACCGACCCCTCCGACGTCGCGCGCGTCGAGGAGCGCACGTTCATCTGCTCGGTGGACGAAGCCGACGCCGGCCCCACCAACAACTGGATGGCGCCGGCCGAGATGAAGCGCATCATGACCGAGCTGTACCGGGGCTGCATGCGCGGGCGCACGATGTACGTCATCCCGTTCTGCATGGGGCCGCTCAATGCCACCAACCCGATGTTCGGCGTCGAGATCACCGACAGCCCGTACGTCGTCGCGAGCATGAAGATCATGACCCGGATGGGTACCACGGTGCTCGAGGCCATGGGTGACGACGCCGACTTCGTGCCCGCGCTGCACTCGATCGGCGCACCGCTGGAGGCGGGGCAGGCCGACGTCGCCTGGCCGTGCAGCGAGACCAAGTACATCTCGCACTTCCCGGAGACCCGCGAGATCTGGAGCTACGGCTCCGGGTACGGCGGCAACTCGCTGCTCGGCAAGAAGTGCTACTCGCTGCGGATCGCCAGCGTCATGGCCCGCGACGAGGGCTGGCTCGCCGAGCACATGCTGATCCTCAAGCTCACCAGCCCGCAAGCGAAGGTCTACTACGTGGCGGCGGCGTTCCCGAGCGCCTGCGGCAAGACCAACCTCGCGATGCTGGAGCCCACCATTCCGGGGTGGAAGGTCGAGACGCTCGGCGACGACATCGCCTGGATGCGCTTCGGTCCGGACGGCCGGCTGTACGCGGTCAACCCGGAGTACGGCCTGTTCGGGGTCGCCCCCGGTACCGACTGGAAGACCAACCCGAACGCCATGCGCACCCTCGACCGGGGCAACTCGGTCTTCACCAACGTGGCGCTGACCGACGACGGCGACATCTGGTGGGAGGGCATGGGTTCCCCGCCGGCACACCTGACCGACTGGAAGGGCCGCGACTGGACGCCCGACTCGGGTGAGCTGTCGTCGCACCCGAACAGCCGCTTCTGCACGCCGATCACGCAGTGCCCGATCCTCGCCGACGAGTACTCCGACCCGCAGGGCGTACCGATCTCGGCGATCCTGTTCGGCGGCCGCCGCAAGACCACCATCCCGCTGGTCACCGAGGCCCGCGACTGGACGCACGGCGTGTACATGGGCGCCACCCTGTCGTCGGAGACGACCGCCGCGGCGGTCGGCCAGGTCGGCGTGGTCCGCCGCGACCCGATGGCGATGCTGCCGTTCATCGGCTACCACGGCGGCGACTACTTCGCCCACTGGATCGAGATGGGCAAGGGCGTCGACGGCGACGCCGCCAAGCTTCCCAAGATCTTCTACGTCAACTGGTTCCGCCGCGGCGACGACGGCCGGTTCCTGTGGCCCGGGTTCGGCGAGAACTCCCGGGTGCTGAAGTGGGTCGTGGAGCGCCTGGAGGGCCGCGGTGCGGCCGTCGAGACGCCGATCGGCTACGTACCCACGCCGGACGCTCTTGACGTGGACGGGCTGGACATCTCCGCCGATGACATCGCCGAGGTGCTGCGCGTCGACGCCGAGGAGTGGAAGGCAGAGGTACCGCAGGTCACCGAGTGGTTCGCCAAGTTCGGTGACAAGCTGCCGGGCGTGCTCTGGGCTGAGCTGGATGCGCTCAAGGCCCGCCTCGGCATGGAGTAGCAGGTCAGGGCCGTTATGACAGGCGTCCGTCACGGTGTGGAGAAGTCGTGGCGGACGCCTGTTCCTTTCGTGGTCCGGACTCGTCATCGTCTCGGAAGGTGGCTACTCTGCTCGCCGTGGGCCTGCGTGACCTGATCTACTCCCTGTACGAGCGTCGCCTGGCGGCCAAGCTGGTCGGCAAGCCGCACCCCCGACACGTCGGGGTGATGTGCGACGGTAACCGGCGGTGGGCCCGCGAGATGGGGTACATCGATCCCAACGACGGCCATCGGGTCGGCGCGGCCCGCATCCGAGAGCTGCTGCGCTGGTGCGACCAGGCCGGGGTGGAGCACGTCACGCTCTGGCTGCTGTCCACCGACAACCTCAGCCGCCCGGCCAGCGAGCTGGACCCGCTGTTGCAGATCATCGAGAACCTCGCCGCCGAGCTGGCCGAGGACGGCAACCCGTGGCGGCTGCACATGGTCGGCGCGCTGGACGTGCTGCCCGCGGCGCTCGCCGAGTCGCTCAAGGCGGCCGAGGAGCGCACCATCGGCCGCACCGGCGGGGCGCAGGTCAACATCGCGGTCGGGTACGGGGGCCGGCGCGAGATCGCCGACGCGGTCCGGTCGCTGCTGCACGAGCACGCGAAGCTGGGCACGCCGCTGGAGGAGCTCGCCGACACCCTCGAGGTCGACGACATCGCCGAGCACCTGTACACCAAGGGCCAGCCCGATCCCGACCTCATCATCCGTACCAGCGGCGAGCAGCGGATGTCCGGCTTCATGCTCTGGCAGAGCGCCCACTCGGAGTTCTACTTCTGCGACGCGTACTGGCCCGGCTTCCGGCGCGTCGACTTCCTGCGGGCGCTGCGCGAGTACGCCAACCGCCAGCGCCGCTTCGGGGCGTAGCTCGGATCGTGGACACGTGGACCGGTCATCGGCGGCCCACGTGTCCACGATCGGGGAGTTACAGCGCGGCTATCGCGGCGCGCAGGAACGGCGGTACCTCGGCCGGCCCGGACAGGCACAGGTCGGCGGCGGCGGCCACCTCCGCCCCGGTCTCCGGGTTGCCGACGGCCACCCGCACCCCCAGGAAGTCCGGGTGCGCCTCCTGGCGGTCGGCCAGCGCCCGGAACGCCGCGAGGTCGCCCAGGTCGTCACCGAAGTACCAGGCGCAGGAGAACCCTTCGATCTCCTCGGCCACGACGCTGCCCTTGTCGCGCTGGACCGCCGGCTTCAGCTCGATCACCATCCGGCCCTCCTGCTCGCGCAGGCCGTACCGGCCGGCCTGCTCCTGTGCCCAGGCGTGCACGGTGTCGCGCAGCTCGGGCGCCGACCGGTAGTGCAGCGCCACGGACAGCCGCTTGTACTCCACCAGTACCTCGCCGGGTAGCTCCCGCTCGGCGCGCCGGGCCAGCTCGGCCACCCCGTCGGCGTAGGGCAGCGCCGGGGGATAGGTGACCGTCCGGCCGGGCACGTACTGGCTCTCCAGGCCGTACAGGCCGTGCAGGGTCACCGGGACGTCGGGGAAGCGGCTGCGCAGGAAGTCCACGGGGCGGGCGGACACCAGGCTCACGCTCTTCACGGCGGCGGCCAGGTCGGCGATGACGTCGAGGACGCCCGGCGCGAGCTGGACGGCGTCGGGATCGTCCTGGATCGGTGCGAGTGTGCCGTCGAAATCGAAGAAGAACACGGAGCTGTCGGCGCGCTCCGCAGTGGCCGAGAGCGCCTGGTCGACGGTCAGGGCCTGCTGGTCGGGGTCGCCGGGGGTACTCCGCTGGCCGCAGCGTCCGGGTGCGGTGTCGAGGGCTGCCATTCCCTCAGCCTAGAAGTACATTTCGGGCCCCCAGCAGCCGTGGTGGATGAGTGAGTCATGAACTCTTGACGTGTCACCGCTGGCCGAAACCGCTCACGCCGCCTACCTTCTCTCATGTGGACCGGGGTCTTCCCGGGCCACCCGGGAGGCCCGGAATAGTGCGTGAGCTGCCACGGGGCCAACACCCGCCCCCGTGCCGGGCAACGGACGGCTGCCGAATGTGGGCGCCGGGGTGACGCCCGCCGGGAGTTGCCTCGTGACCGAACGACCCCGCTCCACCAAGAACGCCTCCGCCTCGTCGACCGGCCGCACGTCGGCTTCGGCGGGGCGGTCCCGTACCTCCCGCCGTACCGGTACGACCGCCGACGGCGAGGGCGACCCAGCGCGCCGTACCTTCGTCCTCGACACGTCCGTCCTGCTCTCCGACCCCGGCGCGTTCCTGCGCTTCGCCGAGCACGAGGTCGTCATCCCGCTGGTGGTGATCTCCGAGCTGGAGGGCAAGCGACACCACCCCGAGCTGGGGTACTTCGCCCGCCGCTCGCTGCGCTTCCTCGACGAGCTGCGGGTCAAGCACGGGCGGCTCGACGAGGCGCTGCCGGTGACCGACCTGGGCGGGACGCTCCGGGTGGAGCTCAACCACGCCGACCCCGACGTCCTGCCGCCCGGCTTCCGAGCGGAGACCAACGACGCCCGGATCCTGTCGGTCGCGCTGGGCCTCTCCCGGGAGGGTCGGAATGTGACCTTGGTCACCAAGGACATGCCACTGCGGGTGAAGGCCGCCTCCGTGGGGCTCGCGACCGACGAGTACCGGCACGGCCAGGCCGCCGACCCGACCTGGACCGGCATGGCCGAACTGCCGATCTCCGACGACCAGGTGGCCCGGCTGTACGCCGGCGAGACGGTCGAGCTGGACGGCGCCGGTGCGCTGCCCTGCCACACCGGCCTGGTCCTGCACTCCGGCAGCGGTTCCGCGCTCGGCCGGGTCGGTCCGGACAAGTCGGTCCGGCTGGTCCGCGGCGACCGGGAGGCGTTCGGGGTACGGGGCCGCTCGGCGGAGCAGCGGATCGCGCTGGACGTGCTGCTGGACGACTCGGTGGGCATCGTGTCGCTGGGTGGCCGCGCCGGTACCGGCAAGTCGGCCCTGGCCCTGTGTGCCGGGCTGGAGCAGGTGATGGAGCGGCGCAAGCACAAGAAGGTGATCGTGTTCCGGCCGCTGTACGCCGTCGGTGGTCAGGACCTGGGCTACCTGCCGGGCAGCGAGGCGGAGAAGATGTCGCCGTGGGGCCAGGCGGTCTACGACACGCTCGGTGCGCTGGTGCACGAGAATGTCATGGAGGAGGTCGCCGCGCGGGGCATGCTCGAGGTGCTTCCGCTGACCCACATTCGTGGCCGCAGCCTGCACGACGCGTTCGTCATCGTGGACGAGGCGCAGTCGCTGGAGCGCGGGGTCCTGCTCACGGTGCTCTCCCGGATCGGCCAGAACTCCCGGGTGGTGCTCACGCACGACGTGGCGCAGCGCGACAACCTGCGGGTGGGCCGGCACGACGGGGTCGCGGCGGTGATCGAGGTACTCAAGGGGCATCCGATGTTCGCCCACGTGACCCTGACCCGGTCCGAGCGCTCGCCCATCGCGGAGGTCGTGACGAACCTGCTGGAGGATCTCCCGTTCGATACCGATTAGTCGGTTTTGTCGCGTGAGCTGGCTCACAACGACGCGGCTCCGGTTAGCCCTCGCGGCAGATCTACGCGAGGGTAGCCGGCGGTGCACGGCATCGAGCCGCGGTGATCGCCGCGTTCCGCGGGGGTCACCCGAACGGTTGCCGGACGGGTCCGGGTCGGTTGCAAGACGACCCGCCCGTCCGACCGTGGCGCCGCCCACATGCGGCGCCACCAGCGGTAACGTGCCCGCAAGTTGTCCCGTGACGAAGGGAACCGCTCGTGGTCCGGTTGTGGCACCGGGTCGGCGTCTTCCGGATACTCTCGGCCGCCGTCCTCGTCCTCGGCGTGGTGGCAGCGGCGCAGGTGAGCGCCGAGCGCCAGGCGCAGCAGCGGCTCCAGCGGGCCGCCCAACTCGCCCAGGTGGCACAGGACGAGCAGCGGGAACTGGAGGCCGAGCGGTCCCGGGTCTCCGCCGTCTCCCGGGCCACCCAGCGCGAGGCGCAGGAGAAGGCGGACGCCGCCGCCTCCGCCGCCGCCGACCAGGCGAAGGCCGCCCAGGACGCGGCGCGCCGCAAGGGACTGGTCAAGACCAGCCCGTCGGCGTCCGCCTCGCCGAGCACCTCGCCGTCCAAGGCGGCCCCCTTCGGCCCGATCCCCGCCTCCTGCTCCGAGTACACCGGCAACGTCGCGATCGGCTGCGCCCTCATGCTCGACGCCGGCTTCGGGCTCGACCAGATGCCCTGCCTGAAGAACCTGTGGATGAAGGAGAGCGGCTGGCGCGAGACCGCCGGCAACGTCAGCCGCGCCTACGGCATCCCCCAGTCCAACCCGGGATCGAAGATGTCGGTGTACGGTGCCGACTGGAAGACCAACCCGGCCACCCAGATCAAGTGGGGCCTGAACTACATCAAGACCAAGTACCGGACGCCCTGCGGCGCCTGGTCGAACTTCCAGTCCAAGGGCTACTACTAGGACCGGCCGCGACTACTAGGACCGGCCGCGACGCGGTCGGTGGCGGTCGGGTGCGCCACCGGCGGTACCACGGGGGAATGATGGCAGACCGCGCGCCCACGTCGATGTCCGGGAGCCGCGACGACGACCCGGACCGGTTCGGTAGCGACTCGTTCTACTCCTCCATCGGCCGGGCGTTCGTCGCGATGTGCGCGTTCGTACCCCTGCTGTTCCTGGTCCAGTTCGTGAACCGGCTCACGGGTGACCGCCTCCAGCGCGACGGCGGCATCCAGCCCCATGCGCTGCAGGGCCTCGACGGGGTGGTGCTGGCCCCGTTCCTGCACGCCAGCTTCGAGCACGTGACCGCCAACAGCGTGCCGCTGATCCTGCTCGGCACGTTCGTGCTCGCGTCCGGTACCCGCCGGTTCCTCGCCGCCACGGTGTTCATCGCGATCGCCAGCGGGCTCGGCGTGTGGCTGGTCGGCGACCCCCGGACCGTCATCGTAGGCGCCAGCGGGGTCATCTTCGGGTACTTCGGCCTGCTGGTCGTGCGCGGTGTGGTCGAGCGGTCCTGGTGGAACGTCGCGGTCGCGCTGCTGATCGCCCTGCTGTACGGCTGGCAACTGGTCGGGGTGCTGCCGGTGGTCGAGTCGAACATCTCGTGGCAGGGGCACCTGTGCGGGCTCGTGGCCGGGATGGTGGCGGCGGTGCTGTTCCGGCGCCGCCGGCCGCGCCGGGCGGTACCGGCCGACGGTGACGATCTGACCCTGCCCATTTCCTGAAATCCCGATAACGCGCGGGTGAGTGCCGTTGCGCCCGGGGAAGGGTGGCCGTACGTTCGAGGTCATCGCCCCGACGTGCGAGGAGCCGTCCCATGCGCGAGATCGACGTGGCCATCGTGGGTGCCGGCCCCACCGGGCTGTTCGCCGCGTACTACGCGGGCTTCCGGGGGCTCTCGGTGGCGGTCATCGACGCGCTGCCCGAGCCGGGCGGTCAGGTCTCGGCGATGTACCCGGAGAAGGTCATCTACGACGTCGCGGGCTTCCCCGCGATCAGGGGTCGGGAACTGGTCGCCAACCTGGTCGCACAGGCCGCCGCGTTCGGTCCGGAGTACCTGTTGAACACCCGGGCCGAGGACCTGTCGTACGCCGACGACGGCCGCCCGGTGATCCGGCTGTCGACCGGCGAGTCGCTGCGCTGCGGCGCCATCATCATCACCGGGGGACTGGGCAGCTTCACCGCCCGCCCGCTGCCCGCGGCCGCCGGGTTCACCGGCGCCGGCGTGCTCTACTTCGTCCCGCACCTCGACGACCTGGCCGGGCACGACGTCGTCATCGTGGGTGGCGGTGACTCCGCATTCGACTGGGCCCTGTCGCTGCACCCGATCGCCCGGTCGGTCACGCTGGTCCACCGCCGGGACAAGTTCCGGGCGCACGCCGCCACCGTCGCGAAGGTCCAGGCCCTGGGCGTACCGTTGATCGTCAACGCCGAGCTGGCCAAGATCCGGGGCAACGAGCGGGTCGAGGGCGTGGACGTGACGATCCGTGGCGGCGAGACCCGCGAGCTGCCGGCCGACACTGTGGTGGCGGCGCTCGGCTTCACCGCCGACCTCGGTCCCCTCGCGAGCTGGGGGCTCGACCTCGACCGGCGGCACATCCTGGTGGACTCGACCACGGCCACGAACCTGCCGCGGGTGTTCGCCGCGGGCGACATCAGCGAGTACCCGGGGAAGGTCCGGCTGATCGCCACCGGGTTCGGGGAGGCGGCGACGGCCGTCAACAACGCCGCCGTCGCGGTCGACCCGGCCGCGCACCTGTTCCCGGGCCACTCGTCCGACAACGGGTGACTCCCGGCGATCGTGGACAGGTGAGCCCGCCTCACCGGTCCACCTGTCCGTGATCGCGGGAGAACGGATACCGTGACGGCTGTGCAGCCTGGCGTACCCGAGTCGTTGTGGCTCGTGGAGTCCCTGCTCAACTCCGTCGACACCGAAAGCGGGCAGGACGATCTGGACGCGCTCCCGCGCTTCCGGCGGTGGCTGCGCGACCACGGCCGGGCCGCCGCCGCGGACGCCGCGACCGAGGCGGACCTGACCGCCGCCCGTGACCTGCGCGGCGCCCTTCGCGACGAGCTGGCCGGCCGGGGCGACCGGTCCCGGCTGGACCGGCTGGCGGCCGGGATCGGCCTCGTCGCCCGGTTCGCCCCGGACGGCGGGATCGGCCTGGCGCCGATCGGCACCGGTGTACCGGCGGTGCTGGGGGAGGTGCTGGCCGCTGTCGTCCGGGCCGCGCACGAGGGCACCTGGCGCCGGCTGAAGATCTGCTCGTCGCGGGCGTGCCGGTACGTGTACTACGACCGGTCCAAGAACGGCTCGCGGCGCTGGTGCTCGATGGAGGTCTGCGGCAACCGCAGCAAGACCCGGGCGTACCGGGAACGGGTCAGGCCAGCACGTACCGCCAACCCTCCCGCCAGTTGAACGAGATTTTCGAGAGCCGCCGGGGCGGCTCGGCGATGCGGCGGCGCCACGGCGTCAGTCTGGCAGCCCGACCAGTCGCGCGACCGCCCTCATCTGGTACCCGAAGAACGTCTCCCGGTCCGCGATCACGTTGTTGAGCTGGCCGAACAGCTCGAAACTGACCGCGCCGAACAGCTGCAGCCAGGCGGCCATGCCGCGGGCCATCAGCGTGGGCGGCACGTCGGTCGTGATCGCCGCGGCGACCGCCGCCAGCTCGGGGTGCAGGGCCGCGGGTACCGGTTCGCCCCGCTCGGCCGGCAGCGCGCCGGTCCGGAAGCCGTCAGCCAGCAGCCGCCCGATGAGGATCGGGATGCGGCTGGCCGGGGGGACCGTGTCGACGGGTGCGGTGTAGCCCGGCACCGGGCTGCCGTAGATCAGCGCGTACTCGTGCGGGTGGGCGAGTCCCCACTCCCGCACGGCGGTGCAGGTCGCCAGCCAGCGGCCGAGCAGGTCGGCGCGGTCGACCGCGGCCTCGGCCCGCTCGGCGGCGGTGCCGACCGCGTCGTACGCGTCGACGATGAGCGCGGTCAGCAGGTCGTCGCGGCTGGCGAAGTAGCGGTAGATCGCCGACGACACCATGCCCAGGTCGCGGGCGACCGCGCGCAACGAGAGGTTGGCCCCGTCCGCGGCGAGGTGCCGGCGGGCGGTGGACTTGATCTCCTCGATCATCTCGGCGCGGACGCGGGCACGGAGGGAAGCGGCGGTCATGGCGTCCAGTCTTACACAAATGTCGGAGCATCGTCATGTTTCGAGAGCACTGCTCTTGACGAATCGCCGGTGCACGTGAGATCGTCTCTCGCAACAGAGAGCGGTGCTCTAGAAGGAGAACGCAAATGTCGCTTCACGTCGTCGTCGGCGCCGGTCCGGTCGGCACCAGCGTCGCCAACCTCCTCGCCGACGAGGGCGAGCAGGTCCGCCTCGTCACCCGCAGCGGCAGCGGCCCGGTGCGCCCCGGCATCGAACTGGTCGCCGCCGACGCCGCCGACGCGGCGCGGCTGCGGGAGCTGACCACCGGCGCGGCCGCCCTGTACAACTGCGCCAACCCGCCGTACCACCGCTGGCGCACCGACTGGCCGCCGCTCGCGGAGTCGATGCTGCGCGCCGCCGAGGACACCGGCGCCGTCCTCGCCATCACCGGCAACCTGTACGGGTACGGGCAGGTGAACGCCCCGATGACCGAGGAGACCCCGCTCGCCGCGACGACCCGCAAGGGCCGGGTGCGGATCGTCATGTGGCGCGACGCCCTCGCTGCCCACCGGGCGGGGCGGGTACGGGTGACGGAGGTACGCGGCTCCGACTACATCGGTGCCCGGGCCGCGTCCATCTTCTCGGCGGTCATCCTGCCCGCCGCCGCGAAGGGCCGGACCGCCTGGGCGCCGGTCGACCTCGACGCGCCGCACAGCTGGACCTACACCGGCGACATGGCGCGGATGCTGATCACCGCCGCCCGTGACGAGCGGGCCTGGGGTCGCGCGTGGCACGCGCCGACCAACCCGGCGCTGACGGTCCGCGAGCTGGCACAGCGGTACTTCCGGGTGGCCGGGCGCCCCGGCGTCAAGGTGGCCAGCCTGCCGCGGGCCACGCTGTACCTGCTCGCCCCGTTCAACCCGTTCGTTCGGGAACTGATCGAGATGGACTACCAGTTCCGCGCGCCGTTCGTGCTCGACTCGTCCGCGGCGACCCGGACGTTCGGGCTGACCGCGACCCCGCTCGACGAGGCGCTCGTCGAGGTCGCGGCGTCCGCCACGGCGTGACCGGGTGATCGGTGCGGGGCCGGGGCCGGGGACGTGCTCGGCGCGGGCCGCGGTCAGTGCGGGACCGGGGAGGTGCTCGGTGCGGGCCGCGGTCAGTGCGGCCGGCGCCGGGCGGGCACCGCGGCGATGCCGACGGCGACCAGCGTGAGCGCGATGCCCACCAGCGTGGTGGCTTCCGGTCCACCGGTGCGACCGGGAGCCAGGTAGTCGAGCAGGGCGGCCGCCACCAGCTGGCCGGCGATGTTGGCCAGGCCCAGCAGCAGGACGCCGGTCCAACGGACCACGGACGCCGAGACCGCGATGAACGCGATACCGATCAGCCCACCCACGTACAGCCACGGCTCGTGCGGCAGGGTGCCGCTCGGCCAGCCCCGGACAGCCACGTCGACCGCGAACGTGAGCAGCAGCGCCGCCATCCCGGCGGAGAAGTTGACCAGGGTCGCGGGCAGGGCCGCCCCGGCGAACTGGCGTACCCGGCCGTTGACCGCCTGCTGCCAGGAGGTACCGACCCCGGCCAGCGCCGGCAGCACGGCCAGGGCCAGCAGGCTCGGGTTGCCGAACTTGCTGGAGACGGCCACCAGGACGGCGGCCACGGTCAGGACCGCCCCGACCACCCGCGGCACGGTGAGCGCGTGGCGCCCGGTCGGGCCCAGCCCCAACCGGTCCACGGCGAGGCTGCTGATCGACTGGCCGGCGACGACCGCGACGGTGAACACCGCGACGCCGATGGCGGTCACTGTGATCCCCTGGCTCAGCACGAGCAGTGCCCCGCAGGTGCCTCCCAGCAGTTGCCACCAGCGCAGACCACCGGTACGGACGGCGCCGCGAACCGCTGCCGCACCCCGCCGTACCCCCGGCAGCAGCACGGCCAGGGCGGCCAGGATCACCAGGCCGACGCCGAACGACACGACCGCGGCTGCGATGCCGTCGTGCAGGCGGGTGCCCAGCTCGCCGTTGATCCGGGACTGGAGCGCCACCAGCGCTCCGCACACCAGCGCTGCGGTCATGCCGAGGGCGCGCTGGGTGCCGGTGGGGGCTGCGGCGACCCTCGCGGTCGGGGCCTCGGTGGCGGTGGCGGGCGGGTACTGCGAAGTCGTCACACTGAGTCTTCCCCGCGACCGGCACCATGAGCCGCGATTGGTCGTCGATCCCCGGGCGCCGGAGCGCCGGGCGCCCGCCTCAGGCGCGGTCGATCGGCGAACCGTCGAAGTCGACCACCGAGTACAGGTTGAGCTTCTCCAGCCGATGGTAAGAGTCAATCACCCGGATTGTCCCGCTTTTCGACCGCATGACGATCGACTGGGTGTAGGCGCCTCCGGAACGGTAACGCACACCGCGGAGCAGATCACCGCTGGTCACGCCGGTCGCACAGAAGAAGATGTTTTCGCCCTTGACAAGGTCGTCGGTGGTCAGGACCCGGTCGAGATCGTGCCCGGCGGCCAGCGCCTTCTCCCGCTCGGCCGCGTCGCGCGGCCACAGCTTGGCCTGCATCGCCCCGCCCATGCACTTGAGCGCGCAGGCCGCGATGATGCCCTCCGGGGTGCCGCCGATGCCGATCAGCATGTCGACCTCGCTGGCGTCCCGGGCCGCGCTGATCGCTCCCGCGACGTCGCCGTCGGAGATGAACCGGATCCGGGCGCCGGTCTGGCGGATCTCGTGCACGATCTTCTCGTGGCGGGGCCGGTCCAGGACGCAGACCGTCACGTCGGAGACGTTGCCCCGCTTGGCCTTCGCGACCCGGCGGAGGTTCTCGGCGATCGGCGCGTTGATGTCGATCACGTCGGCGGCCTCCGGGCCGACCGCGAGCTTCTCCATGTAGAAGACCGCGCTGGGGTCGAACATCGCGCCGCGCTCGGTGACAGCCAGGACAGCCAGCGCGTTGGGCATACCCTTGCTCATCAGCGTCGTACCGTCGATCGGGTCAACCGCCACGTCGACCTCGGCGCCGGTACCGTCGCCGACCTGCTCGCCGTTGTACAGCATCGGGGCGTTGTCCTTCTCGCCCTCGCCGATCACGACCACGCCGCGCATCGGTACGGAGTTGATCAGGCGGCGCATGGCGTCGACGGCCGCGCCGTCGCCGCCTTCCTTGTCGCCGCGGCCGACCCAGCGTCCGGCGGCCATTGCCGCGGCTTCGGTGACCCGCACGAGGTCGAGAGCCAGGTTACGGTCCGGCTCCTGGGGCGTGCGGACGGGCGTGCCATTCGTTCCGGTCATGCGGCGCCTCCTGGTCCATGGGCGGCTGCGATGCCGCAATCCTGGCAGATCGTAGGAGTGAACGCTCGTTCGGGTGGCCCGGGTCGGCTAGCCGGGTCGGGCATCAGGGAGGATGGAACCGTGCAGACCGCCAGCCCCACGGCACCGCCCCGGCGCGCCGGCCGTACGCCCCGCGACATGGTGCTGTCCCTGCTTGTCCTTTTGGTGCCGATCATAGTCCTATTGGGTGTCTACCGGTTCCTCGGCGGGGAGAGCCCGACCGTGGTGGACCCGTCCTCCGCGTACGCCGACGCCCGCGCCTCCAAGGCCTTCCCGGTGGCCGAGGCGTCCCCGCCCGCCGGTTGGCAGCCGGTCAGCTCGGCGTTCCGCCGCAGCGACGCCGGCGCCGTACTGCGCGTCGGGTTCCGCAGCCCCAGCGGCGGCACCGCCCAACTGGTCGAGAGCAACGTGAGTGCGGGCGCGCTGGTCACCGCCGAACTGGGCACCGACGCCCGCGACGAGGGCGGTGCCCGGCTGGACGGACACGAGTGGCGCCGCTACACCGCGCCCGGTGGCGACCGGGCACTGGTGCTCAGCCAGCAGGACAGGACCATGATCGTGGTGGGACACGCGAGCGACACCGAACTCACCCAGCTCGCGACGTCCCTGCACTGAGCGGCGCCCCTGCCGCGGCGGCACCTCCGCCGGCACCTCCGCCGTAGGGGGCGCCGGCGCCGTTGCGGTGTTGCAGCGCGCGGCGGTCGACCCGCCGACCGGCGAGCCGACCGCCGCGTTGTCACTCCGCCCGGGCGGGTCCGGTGCTGTTACTCGGCCCGGGCGTGTCCGGTGCTGTTACTCGGCCTGGGCGCGGGCCGCGTCGAGCCGGGCCCGCGCCTGGTCGAGCCACTGCTGACACACGGCCGCGAGCTGCTCGCCGCGTTCCCACAGCGCCAGCGACTCCTCGAGCGTGCTGCCGCCCGCCTCGAGCTTCTCCACCACCGCCGCGAGCTCGGCCCGCGCCTGCTCATAGCTCATCTCAGGGGTACTCATGACGCTGTCACCCTACGGGAGATGAAAACGATCTCGTCGATCGTGTGGAACCCGGCGCGCCGGTAGATGCGGGCCACGGGTTCGCTCTCCGGGGTCAGGAACACGAACCGTGCCCCGGCCCGGTGCGCCTCGGCCGTCAGGTACGCCGTGATCGCGGCCGCGATGCCCCGCCGCCGGAACGCCGGCCGTACGCCGAAGCCGGCCAGCTCACCCACGCCGTCGGAGATCGGGGTGCAGATACCGCCGCCGGCCGGTTCGCCGGTGGCCCCGTCGCGGGCGACGACGGCCAGGCCGCCCGCCGAAAGCTGCCGCCGGGCGCTCGCCACGTCGGCGTCGGTCGGGGGCTCCGGCTCGTCGTACGCCTCCTGCTGCGCGGCGAGCATGTCCCGCAGGTCCCGGTCGGTCACGGGGGCGACCAGTTCGATCCCGGCCGGTACCGGCAGGGGCGTCGCCTCGCCGTCCGCGCAGCTCATGACCGGGAGCCGGTCGTCGACGGTGAAACCGCCCGCGAGCAGCGCCGGCTCGACGTCCGGGGCGAGCTTGGGCAGGTACTCCAGCCGCGGGATGCGCTCGCGGCGGGCGTACGCGTCGGCCAGCGCGGCGACGTCGGCCGCGGAAGGCTGCGCGCCGGCGTCGGGGATGGCGTAGTTGAGGAACGGGTTGGTGCTGTGCCGGGAGAACGTGGCCAGGAACGGGCCGACCTGTTCGGTGTCGCGGCCGGCGGCCGCGGTCCGGCGGATGTACTCCTGGATGAGAGCGGACACTTCTGCTCGTCGCCTTTCAAGAGTCTTCAAGGGGGTGCACAGCCCGTCGCCACGCGTACGGGCCGGAGTTGGCGCTCGCGGTGCCTGGAGGCAGCGCGGTGCTTTGAAGGAGCGCGGCGCTCAGCAGCAGACAGCGGCGCCGGGACCGAGGCGCGTCTGCATTGGCATCCCCTTGGTACGTGCCACGACCGACTCTCGGGCGTGCCGGGGATTCTTTCACGATTGCGGCGCCGGCCGCAGCGAATTGACGATCGCGCCGCCGGTCGCGGTGAACGCGACCTGCCCGGTCGCGGTGAGTTCTCAGTCCTCGGCCGTCGCGGCCAGTTCGCCGCCGGCGAGCCGGACCCGCAGCCGATCACCCTTGGCGACCTGGTCGGGTGCCCGGACCACCGCGCCGTCGGGCAGTTGCACGATGGCGTACCCGCGCTGCAGCGTCGCCGCCGGGGACAGTGCCCGCAGCCGGGCGAGGGTGTGCGCCAACTCGCCGTCGGCGCGGTCGAGGCGGTGACCCAGGCAGCGGGTACCGCGCTCGCGCAGTGCGCGGACCTCGGCCTCCCGCTGGTCGACCATGGCCGCCTGCGGCCGGGCGAGGACCGGCCGGCTGCGGACCGCGTCGAGCCGCTGCTGCTCGCGGTCGAGCAGGTGGCCGACCCGGCGCCGGAGCCGCTGGCGGGCCTGGTCGATCAGGCGTACCTCCTCGGCGAGGTCGGGTACGACCCGTTTGGCGGCGTCGGTCGGCGTGGACGCGCGGAGGTCGGCGACGTAGTCGACCAGGGGCGTGTCCGTCTCGTGGCCGATGGCGGAGACGACCGGGGTCCGGCAGGCGAACACCGCCCGGCACAGCGCCTCGTCGGAGAACGGCAGCAGGTCCTCGACCGAGCCGCCGCCACGGGCCAGCACGATCACATCGACGGTCTCGTCGGCGTCGAGGACGGCCAGGGCGTCGAGGATCTGCGGTACGGCAGCCGCGCCCTGGACAGCGACGTTGACGATCCGGAAGTCGATGGACGGCCAGCGGCGGCGGGCGTTCTCCCGTACGTCCCGCTCCGCGGCGCTGGCCCGGCCGGTGATCAGTCCGATCCGCCGGGGCAGGAACGGCAGCGGGCGCTTACGCGCCCGGTCGAACAGGCCCTCCGCGCGCAGCAACTTCTTCAGGTGCTCGATGCGGGCCAGCAGCTCACCGACGCCGACCTGGCGGATCTCGTCGGCGCGCAGGCTGAGCGTGCCCCGGCCGGGATAGAAGTCGGGCTTGGCGTGGACGACGATGCGGGCGCCGTCGACCAGGTTGGGCGCGCCCGCGTCGAGGACGTCCCGGTTGGTGGTGACGGTGAGGCTCAGGTCGGCGGATGGGTCACGCAGCGTCAGGAAGACGGTACTGGCGCCGGGTCGCCGGCTGATCTGCGCGACCTGCCCGTCCACCCACACCCAGCCCAGCTTCCCGATCCAGGCGGCGATCTTCTGGCTGACCACCCGTACCGGCCACGGCTGCTCCGGCGTCGTCGGCGGCGCGCTCGCCGTGGTGGCCGGTTCGCTCACTGCTTCCCCCGCTCGTGGTGCTGCCTGGGCTGCTGGTCCGCCGGTCAGCTTACGGGTGGCCCGACTCACGCAACCGGCTAACCACGGGTTCGGGCCGGTTAACCACGGCCTCGTACGATGGTCGGGTGACCGAGACCCCCAAGCGCGTCCTGCTCGCCAAGCCTCGTGGTTACTGCGCCGGCGTGGACCGTGCCGTGCAGACGGTCGAGGAGGCGCTGAAGCTCTACGGCCCGCCGATCTATGTGCGCAAGGAGATCGTGCACAACCGGCATGTGGTCGCGA
This sequence comes from Planosporangium spinosum, assembly GCF_049999945.1. Taxonomy (NCBI): domain Bacteria; kingdom Bacillati; phylum Actinomycetota; class Actinomycetes; order Micromonosporales; family Micromonosporaceae; genus Planosporangium; species Planosporangium spinosum. Next base: position 195,474 of record NZ_JBLYUB010000010.1, read on the forward strand.
CGCTCCAGGCCAAGGGAGCGATCTTCGTGGAGGAGAACGAGGAGGTCCCGGAGGGGTCGACCGTCGTCTTCTCCGCCCACGGCGTGGCGCCGGAGGTGCACGAGCAGGCGAAGGGGCGGTCGCTGAAGGCGATCGACGCGACCTGCCCGCTGGTGACCAAGGTCCACCAGGAGGCCCGCCGCTTCGCGGCCGCCGACTACGACATCCTGCTGATCGGGCACGAAGGCCACGAAGAGGTCATTGGTACCACCGGCGAGGCCCCCGAGCACATCCAGCTCATCGACGGTCCGGACGCGGTCGACACGGTGACCGTGCGGGACCCCTCGAAGGTGGTCTGGCTGTCGCAGACGACGCTGTCTGTGGACGAGACGCTGGAGACGGTGGACCGCCTCAAGCGCAAGCTGCCGCTGCTGGTATCGCCGCCCAGCGATGACATCTGCTACGCCACGTCGAACCGCCAGGAGGCCGTCAAGACGATGGCGCCGGAGTGCGACGTGGTGATCGTCGTCGGCTCGGTGAACTCGTCGAACTCTCAGCGCCTGCGGGAGGTGGCCGTCGACGCCGGGGCGAACGCCGCATACCTGATCGACTTCGCCCGCGAGATCCGCGACGAGTGGCTCGACGGTGTGTCGACCGTGGGTCTGACGTCCGGGGCCTCGGTACCTGACGAGCTGGTCATGGAGGTCCTCGACTTCCTGGCGGAGCGCGGCTTCGCGGAGGTGACCGAGGTGACCACGGCGGACGAGAAGCTGACCTTCTCGCTGCCGCAGGAGCTGAAGCGGGACATGAAGGCCGCCGCGTCGGCCGCCCAGGGCTGACCCGGGGACCGCGCCAGGACGCCCAGGGCTGAACCGGGACCGCGCCAGGACGCCCCGTGCCCCAAGATCCGTGCGCCAAGATCCGTGCCCCAAGATCCGTGCGCCAAGATCCGTGCAATGTCGCGAACATTGCTGCTTCGGCGGGCTCCGAAGCAGCAATACGGGCGACATTGCGCGGATCTTGAGCGTGGGCGCGGCGCGGATGTCGGGAGCCCCGGAAGATCAGGCGGCCGGGGGCTCGCCGTGACGGTCGTCGTGGCGGGCTTCTTCGCGGCGCAGGTCGGCCAGCAGCGACGCGTACTCGCTGTCGACCAGTTCCGGCGCCTGTAGCTGCCGGGGCGTCACCTCGATCTGGCCGGGCGCCGCCAGCTCCTCGGACGACACGCCCAGCTCGCCCAGGCGCCGCGCGCTGACCAGTACTCGCGCCTCCAGCGACCCGACCGCCTTGTTGTACGCGGTGACGGCGCTCCCCAGCGAGGTACCGACCTTCGCGAGGTGGTCGCCCATCGTCGACAGCCGGGCGTACAGCTCCTTGCCGAGGGTGTGCACGGCGAGCGCGTTGCGCGCCAGCGACTCCTGGCGCCACGCGTACGCGATCGTGCGCAGCAGCGCGACCAGCGTCGCCGGGGTGGCCAGGACGACGTTGCGGGCGAACGCGTGCTCCAGCAGCGCCGGGTCGCGTTGCAGCGCGGCGTCCAGGAACGGGTCGGCCGGCATGAACAGCACCACGAACTCGGGCGTCGGCTCGAACGCCGACCAGTACGACTTGGCGGACAGGGCGTCGACGTGCGCCCGTACGTGTTTGGCGTGCGCGGCGAGGTGGGTGTTCCGGGTGGCCTCGTCGCGCGCCTCCATCGCCGACAGGTACGCATCGAACGGCGCCTTGGCGTCGACCACCACCTGGCGGCCACCGTGCAGGCGGACCACCAGGTCGGGCCGGATCCCACGGCTGTCGGTGGCCGCCGACACCTGCTCGGAGAAGTCGCAGTGCTCCAGCATCCCGGCCGCCTCGACGATGCGGCGCAGCTGGTGCTCGCCCCAGCGGCCGCGTACCTGCGGCGCCCGCAGCGCCGCCACCAGCTGCCGGGTCTCGGTCCGCAGCTCACCCGAGACCTCGGACATGCCGCGCACCTGCTCGCGCAGCGCTTCGTACGCGCCGACCCGTTCGCGCTCCAGTTCGGCGACGCGCTGCTCGTACCGGAGCAGGGCCTCCCGCAGCGGTGCGACGGCGTCCGCGACCGCGTCCTGGGTCTGCGCGCTGGCCTCGTAGCTGAGCGCGCGCAGCGACTGCTCGAGCCGCGCCTCGCCCTCCCGGGTGGCCTTCAGCGTGGCGTCGAGCCGTGCGATGTCGGCGGCCGACCGGGAACGTGCCACCAGCCAGCCGAGTGCCGTACCGACGAGGAGACCGACGAGAAGAAGGAGAAGCGCCACGATCGACAGCATGCCGCAGTCGGGTGCGAGACGCGTGTAGGTACCGTCTTAATTATGGGTTGGGTCCTGTTCGGGTTGCTCATCCTCGGCTTAGTGGGGGTCCTCGTGGTTTTCTCGTTCTTCGGGCGCAAGCGGCGGGCGCAGGAGCTCGCGGACGCGCGGGAGGAGGCCTTGCGCTGGTACGAGCGGCTCGGCGGCCAGATCATGAACCTGTCCGGCGGCGACGACCCGGCGGTGAGGCAGGCCCTGGTCGACGCCGGGGAGCGCTACAACGCCGCCGGCGCCCAGCTCGACCGGGCCACCACCACCAAGCAGTACGAGTTGGCGCGCGAGACGGCCCTCGAAGGGCTGTCCTACGTGCGGGCGGCCCGCACCGCGATGGGGATCGACCCGGGACCGGAGCTTCCGCCGCTGGCCGGCCAGCGCGCGGCCGGCGCGCTCACCAAGGAGCGCGAGGTCGACGTGCAGGGCCAGCACATCAAGGCCGGGCCGCGACCGGGCCACGACACGCCGTACTACTACCCGGGCGGCATGGTGGGTGGCCGTCCCGTACCGGCAGGCTGGTACTCCCAGCCGCTGTGGAAGACCGCGCTGGTCGCCGGTGCCGGCGCTGTCGGCACCATGTTGCTCTTCGATGCGCTGTTCAGCCCGTCGTGGGCCGACCCCGGCTACGACGCCGGCTTCACGCAGGGGCTGGAGTACGCCGACCAGCACGGCTGGGACCCCGGCGGGGACGGTGGATACGACGCCGCGGGCGACTTTGGCGGTGACTGGGGCGGCGGCGACTTCGGCGGTGACTGGGGCGGCGGCGACTTCGGTGACTTCGGCGGCGACTTCTGACGCCGGTCGACTGACCCGATGGCCCGGTTGTCCACAGCCGGAAAACGGTCGTTGTGCGCCGAGCGCGGGTGGCGCACAGTCGGTTGTCGTGGTCACCGTGTCGTGGCAGCCGGAGCTGGCGTGGTCGCCGAACCCGGCGGCGCCGTCGGGTGAACTGTCGCCGGAGTCAGGTGAACTGTCGCCGGAGCTGGCGGGCGCCGTCCTGGCGGCGCAGGAGGGCATCGTCCACCGCGATCAACTTGTCGTTCTCGGTGTCCCGCGGGCCACTCTGCGGAGTTGGCTGCGGACCGGCCGCTGGGACGAGGTGCTCCCGTCGGTGTACGCGTCGTTCCGCGGCCCGCTCGACCACCGGCAGCGCCTGCTCGCCGGGTGCCTGTACGCCGGCCGCGGGGCGGTGCTCACCGGCCGGGCGGCGCTGCGGTGGCACGGCGTGCGTCACCTGCCCCACGACCCGTTCGTGCGGGTACTCGTCCCGCATGAACGGCAGGTACGGTCGGCCGCGTTCGTCCGGGTGCACCGCACCCGCCGGCCGGTCGTGCCGGTCCCGTACGCCCGGCCGGTCGTGCCGGTCCCGTACCTGAGGCTCGCGGTGCCGGTCCCGGTCTGCCCGCTCGACCGGGCCGTGGCGGACGCCGGCCGGTGGTGCCGCGACCTGAGCGAGCTGCGGGCGCTGGTCGCGGAGGTGGTCGACGGCGGTCGAGTCACGGTCGAGATGCTGCGCCGGGAACTGGACGACGGGCCGAGCGCGGGGAGTGCCCTGCTGCGGCTGGCACTGACCGAGGTGGCGCCAGGACGCGGCGGGACGGCGTTATTACGCGGCGTCGACCCGATCGTCGGCGCCGCTACGGGCCGGAGCCGGAGCCGGGGCCAGACGGTTCGCGCGGTCCGGCCGGACGTTCTCGTGCGGGAACACCCACCGGCGGAACGCCCACAGGCGGAACACCATGCCGAGCAGCGTGCCCACGATCATGCCGGAGAAGAAGTCGGCCACCTCTTGGGCGGGGCGCGAGATGGTCGGTACCTGGAGGTGGAACACGTACCGCGACATCAGCAGCGGCAGCACGGTCAGCCCGACGGCGACCAGGCTGACCAGGAAGAACAGCGTGGCTTCGTGGTGACGGCGACGACCACCCCGGGTACGGAACGACCATTCGCGGTTGAGGACGTAGGACAGTGCCGCGCCCAGGACCGTCGCGATGGTCAGTGCGGTGGCTGGCCGGGTGGTGAGGACCGTGAGTTTCAACGAGTAGTTGACCACGGCGGTGAACAGGTAACAGGTGCCGCCGACCAGGAGAAACTTGACGACCTCCCGACGCTCGATCAGTGCCGTGCGAAGTGGGCGCGGCACCAGGGTCAGCAAGCGATCGGTCAGAGACACGGGACGGACTATACCGTCCGGTGTCTCTGACCGGGGGACGGCCGGTAGCCATCCCCCGGTCCCGCCCTCTGCCGGTCAGAACGCGCAGGCGACCACGAGCGATTCGGTCCGCCCGGGTAGGACGTCGACCCGGTCGATCGCGCCGGCCGCGCGCAGGTCCTCCTCGGCGAGCGCCAGCAGTTCCAGGTCGCCCGCCGGCCCGCGCACCTCGGCCAGGGGCACCGCCGTCTTCATCGACACCTGTCGGTCGGATTTGGCCCGGCGCACCTGGTGCAGCGCCTCACTGGTGACGGCGAGCACGGTGCGGTCACCGACCGCACCGGCCAGTTCCCGTACCGACGGCCACGGCGCCAGGTGCACCGAGCCGTACCGCCACCAGGACCAGACCTCCTCCGTCACGTACGGCAGGACCGGCGCGAACAGGCGCAACTGCACCGACAGCGCCAGTGCCAGCGCGGCCCGCGCCGACGGTGACCCGCCGTAGGCGCGGATTTTCACCAGTTCGATGTAGTCGTCGCAGAACATCCAGAAGAAGCGCTCGACGGCGGTCAGGGCCGCGGTGTGGTCGTACCCGTCGAGGGCGGCCGTGGTGTCGTCCACTGTGGCCGCGAGCGCGGCGAGCAGCGAGCGGTCCAGCGGCTCGGTCACCGCCACGACACCGGCCCGGAGCGCCTCGGCCGCCCCGAGACCGAGCACGAACCGCGACGCGTTGAGCAGCTTCGTCGCCAGCCGTCGGCCGATGCGCAACTGGGCGGGGTCGAACGTGAGGTCGGTGCCGGGCCGGCCGTTGGCAGCCCAGTACCGCACCGCGTCCGAGCCGTACCGCTCCAGCGTCTCGTTCGCAGGGTCGGCCCCGGACGTCTTCGACATCTTCTTGCGGTCGGGGTCGAGGATCCAGCCGGAGACCACCGCCGTGCGCCAGGGCAGCGCCCCGGCCTCCAGGTGCGAGCGCACCACGGTGGAGAACAGCCAGGTACGGATGATCTCGTGTGCCTGCGGCCGGTGGTCGAACGGGAACACCCTCTGGTACAGGTCCGGATCCCGCTCCCAGCCCCCGGCGATCTGCGGGGTCAGCGACGAGGTGGCCCAGGTGTCCATGACGTCCGGGTCGGCCACGAACCCGCCGGGCCGGCCGCGCTGCCACTCCTCGTACCCCTCGGGCGGCTCGGACGCCGGATCGACGGGTAGCCGCCACTCCGGTGGGGTGAGCGGGCTGCCGTAGCCGACCGACCCGTCGGCGCGCACCGGGTACCACACCGGGATCGGTACCCCGAAGAAGCGCTGCCGGCTGATCAGCCAGTCCCCGGTCAGGCCGCGCACCCAGTGGTCGTACCGGTGGCGCATGTGCTCGGGCACCCAGCGCAGTTCCTCGCCGCGCTCCAGCAGCTTCTCCCGCAGGTCGGGGTCGCGGCCACCGTTGCTGATGTACCACTGGCGTGACGTCACGATCTCCAGCGGCAGCTCGCCCTTCTCGTAGAACTTCACCGGATGGGTGACCAGGACCGGCTCGCCGACCAGGTCGCCCCGCTCGGCGAGCAGCTCCACGGTCCGCCGCCGGGCCTGGGTCACCGGGCGGCCCGCGACCTCGGCGTACGGCTGCTCCGGCACGCCCGGTGGCGGGTCGGCCAGCAGCCGCCCGTCCCGGCCGATCACGGCACGGGTGTCCAGTTTCAGGTCACGCCACCAGGCCACGTCGGTCACGTCGCCGAACGTGCAGACCATCGCGATACCCGTACCCTTGCCGGGGTCGGCGAGCGGGTGGGCGTGCACCGTGACCGCCACGCCGTACAGCGGAGTGTGGACGGTCCGCCCGACCAGGGCGGCGTACCGGGCGTCGTCGGGGTGGCAGACCAGCGCCACGCAGGCCGGCAGCAGCTCCGGCCGGGTGGTGTCGACGAGCACGTCGGCGCCGTCGGGGCCGCGGAAGCGCAGCCGGTGCATGGCGCCCGGCCGTTCCCGGTCCTCCAGCTCGGCCTGGGCCACCGCGGTGGAGTAGGTCACGTCCCACAGCGTCGGCGCCTCGGCCAGGTACGCCTCGCCGCGGGCGAGATTGCGCAGGAAGGCCCGCTGACCGGCCACCCGGGCGTTGTGGCCGATCGTTGTGTACTGGTACGACCAGTCGACTGACAGGCCGAGCCGGCGCCACATCCGCTCGTACGCCTTCTCGTCCTCGGCCGTCAGGCGCTCGCACAGCTCGATGAAGTTGCGCCGTGAGATCGGCGTCCACCCGCCGGTCGGGGTGAAGTCCGGGTCGTACGGCAGCGACGGGTCGCAGCGGACCTTGAAGTGGTTCTGCACCCGCCGCTCGGTGGGCAGCCCGTTGTCGTCCCAGCCCATCGGGTAGAACACCGCCTTGCCGCGCATGCGCTGGAAGCGGGCCACGATGTCGGTGTGGGTGTACGAGAACAGGTGCCCCATGTGCAGGGCGCCGGATACGGTCGGCGGAGGGGTGTCGATCGCGTATACGCCCGCCCGGTTCCTCGACCGGTCGAACGCGTACGTGCCCTCCTCCTGCCAGTGCCGCGACCACTTCTCCTCGATGCCGTCCAACTGGGGACGGTCGGGGACGCGGTGCGCGGTGTGCTCCGTATCCGTCATGCGCAGATGGTAGTGACGGCAGGTGGGCCGCGCCGACCGGTTTTTCCGGCGACCGGCCGGCGCGGGTGTGGTCGGGTCAGACGAGGCTGTCGCGCCACTGCTGGTGCAGCGTCGCGTACCGCCCGCCGCCGGCCACCAGCACGGTCGGTGGGCCGTCCTCGACGACCCGGCCGGCGTCCAGCACGAGCACCCGGTCGGCGATCTCCACGGTGGACAGCCGGTGGGCGATCACGATCGCGGTCCGGTCGGCGAGGATCGTCCGCAGCGCCCGCTGGACCAGCCGTTCCGACGGGATGTCCAGCGACGACGTGGCCTCGTCGAGGATCAGGACCGCCGGGTCGGCGAGGAACGCCCGGGCGAACGCGACGAGCTGGCGCTGCCCGGCCGACAGCCGGCCGCCGCGCTTGCGCACGTCCGTGTCGTACCCGTCGGGGAGCGCCCGGACGAACCCGTCTGCGCCGATCGCGCGTGCGGCCGCCTCGATCTCGGCCCGGCTCGCGCCGGGGCGGCCGAACCCGATGTTGTCGGCGATGGTGCCCGAGAACAGGAAGTTCTCCTGGGTGACCATGACGACGGCGCGGCGCAGGTCGGCGTCGCTGATGTCGCGCAGGTCGACGCCGTCGAGCGTGACCGCGCCGGAGTCCGGGTCGTAGAAGCGCGAGACCAGCTTCGCGATCGTGGACTTGCCGGCGCCGGTGGCGCCGACGACGGCGACCGTCTGGGCGGCCGGGATGTGCAGGTCCAGCTCCGGCAGCACGGTACGGTCACCGCGGTAGGCGAACCGTACCCGGTCCAGCCGCAGGTCACCGCGGGCCGCCGGCAGCGGCACCGGACGCGCCGGCTCCGGTACCGACGGCGGTTCGTCGAGTACCCCGGCGAGCTTCTCCAGGGCGGCGGTCGCCGACTGCAGCGAGTTGTAGAACTGGCTCAGCTCCTGCATCGGTTCGAAGAAGCGGCGCAGGTACAGCAGGAACGCGGCGAGCACGCCGACCTCGGCCTGCCCGTGCAGTACCCGGTACCCGCCGTAGGTGAGCACGACCGCGATGGTGACGTTGCCGACCAGCTTGATGCCGGGGGAGTAGATCGCGATCAGCCGGTTCGCCTTCAGGTTGGCCGCCCGGTAGTCGTCGTTGACCGCGTCGAAGATCTCCTGGTTGCGGGACTCGCGCCGGAACGCGTGCACCGCGCGCATGCCGCCCATCGACTCGACGAAGTGGACGATCACCAGGGCGACGGTCTCCCGGGTGCGCCGGTACGCCCGCGCCGAGGCCCGCTGGAACCAGCGCGACAGCGCCAGCAGGAACGGGAACGACGCCAGCGTGACCAGGGCCATCGGCCAGTCGAGCCAGAGCAGGATCGCGGCGACCGAGACCACCGACAGGCCGGCGAGGACCAGGTCCTCGATGCCGCCGTCGAGCAGTTCGCCGATGGAGTCCATGTCGCTGGTCAACCGGGCCACCACCCGGCCGGACGTGTACCGCTCGTGGAACCCGACGGAGAGGCGTTGGAAATGGTCGTACACCCGGCGCCGCAGGTCGAGCAGGATCGCCTGGCCGATCCGCCCGGACAGGGCGAGGAAGCCGCGCTTGGTGACGTACTCGGTCGCCGCGGCGGCGGCGAACGCCACCGCGACGGCGACCAGCACGCCTGCGTCGTGACGACCGCCGGTCAGCGGCGGGATGCCCCGGTCGATGCCGAGCTTGACCAGGTACGGACCGGCCATCGAGGCGGCGTTCTGGAGCAGCAGCAGCGCCACGGCGAACCACAGCGCCCGGCGGTGCGGGCGCAGCAGCGAGCCGAGCAGTCGGCGGCTGCTGGCCCGCAGCCGTACCACCGACGCGGAGTCGGACGACTCCGCCGCGGTGCGCTCGGCGTCCTCGTCGGGCGCGACCCCGCGCCACTGGCTGACGTCGACCGACCCGGGCTGTGCGGTCACGCCGGCACCTCCTCGTCGATGGCGGCCTCGTCGATGGCGGCCTCGGCCTCCGCCGACAGCACGCTGCGGTACTCGGGGACGGTGGCGAGCAGTTCGGAGTGCGTACCGACGCACGCGATCTCGCCGTCGAGCAGCAGCGCCACCCGGTCGGCGAGGGCGACCGTCGACGGCCGGTGCACCACCAGCAGCGCGGTCGTACCGCTGAGCACCCGGGCCAACGCCTCCTCGACGAGCGCCTCGGTGTGCACGTCCAGCGCCGACAGCGGGTCGTCGAGGACCAGCACGCGGGGCCTGCCCAGGACGGCGCGGGCCAGCGCGAGGCGCTGCCGCTGGCCGCCGGAGAGCGACAGGCCCTGCTCGCCGACCCGGGTGTCGAGCCCCCACGGCAGTTCGTAGACGAACTCGGCCTGGGCCACCGCGAGCGCCTCGGCGATGTCGTCGTCGCTCGCGCCGGATCGACCGAGCGTGAGGTTCTCCCGCACGCTCATCGAGAACAGCGTCGGCTCCTCGAACGCCACTCCGACGACGCGCCGCAGCGAGCTGAGCCGGTGGTCGCGCACGTCCCGGCCGTCGATGGTGATCCGGCCGCCGGTCACGTCGTACAGTCGGGGCACGAGCGACACCAGGGACGTCTTGCCGGAGCCGGTCGCACCGACGATGGCCATCGTCTCGCCGGGCCGGACGTCCAGGTCGACGCGGTGCAGGACGGGCACCTGCGTGCCGGGGTAGGCGAACCGCACCCCCTCGAACCGGACGTGGCCGGCGACGTCGCGCGGCGTCACGGCGACCGCCGCGGGATGGTCGACGATCGACGGCTCGGTGTCGAGCACCTCGTACACCCGGTCGGCGGCGGTCATCGCCTCCTGGCCGTTGGCGATGATCCAGCCGAGCGCGTCGATCGGCCAGACCAGCATCACCTGCAGCGACACGAACGCGACCAGGCCGCCCAGCGACAGCGCGCCGCGGGACACCTCCAGCGCGCCGACGACCAGGACGATCGCGAGCGTGACGTTGGGGATCAGGTCGAACTGTGACCAGGTGTCGGCGAGCATGCGCGTCTTGGCGACGGCGGTGTCGTGGACGCGCTGCGCGCCGTCGGCGAACAGGGCGCCCTGGTGGCGGCGCCGGCCGAAGGACTTGATGACCCGGATGCCCTGCGCCGACTCCTCGACCTGGGTGGCGAGGTCGCCGAGCTGGTCCTGCATCCGCCGGGACGCCGCGAAGTACTGCCTGGTGAACCGCCGGCTCACCAGGAACAGCGGCACCGCGCTCGCGGCCACGAGCAGCCCGAGCGGCCAGTGCAGGTGGATCAGCAGCGCGACCACCGTGACGTAGGTGGCCAGGTTGACGACGAGGAAGAGGAGCCCGAACGACAGGAACCGCCGGATCACCGACATGTCGCTGGTCGCGCGGGACAGCAACTGGCCGGACTGCCACCGGTCGTGGAATGCGATCGGCAGCCGCTGGAGGTGCGCGTACAGGTCGCGGCGCAGCGCGGCCTCCATGCCGAGCGCGGACGCGGACTGGGTCCAGCGCCGGATGAAGATGAGCACCGCTTCGACCAGGCCGAGCGCCAGCGCGAGCGCGCCCAGTTGGAGCAGGCCCGCCGGGTCGCCGTGGCGCACCGGTCCGTCGACGACGCGGCGCACGACGAGCGGTACGACGATGCCGGCGCCGGTCGACGCGAACGCGGCGACCAGCAGCCAGATCATCTGGTTGAGGTAGGGGCGCACGTAGTGGCGGATCCGCCACAGGTTGCGTAGCCGATGAGGGGTGTCAGGGGGATTGTCAGCGGCCGGCACGCCTCGAAGCTACCGGCGGGGTCCGACGTTACCCACCGCTTTTCGTCATATGATGATCTTGGTTCGTTCGCCCGCGCGGCCCTCGTCGGCGCGGATAGGATCGGCGGTGACAGGCGCGATATTTATCGGAATCCCGCCGCGTTCTCCTAGGCCGCGTTCGTCTCCGCCTCGTGGTCGAGCAGCCAGCGCTTCACCGGCAGCCCCCAGCGGAACCCCCCGAGCGTGCCGTCCGTGCGCAGGACCCGGTGGCACGGTACGAACAGCGCTGCCGCGTTGCGCGCGCACGCCTGCGCCGCCGCCCGTACCGCGGCCGGCCGCCCGGCCAGCGCCGCGAACTCCGTGTACGTCACAGGGCGGCGCACCTGCCGGAGCGCCTGCCACGCCTGTTCCAGGAAGACGCCGGAGCGCTGCCGCACCGGCACGTCGTCGACCGCCGCGACGTCGCCGTCGAGGTAGGCCAGCACGGCCTTGGTCACCGGGCCGAGGTCGGCGCGCGGCTGCGGCCGCGACCGTGGTCGCAGGCTCGCGTGTACGACCGACGCCAGCAGTTCCGCGTCGGCGGTCCAGCCGCTGGCCAGTACCGTGTCGTCGCCGGCCAGCAGGATCGTGAACGGCCCCGGCGGGGTGTCCATCGTGGACGTGTACCAGGTCATCGGTGCCTCCGTCATGTCTGTCTCTGTCATGCGTGTCGCCACAGTCTGATCAGCGCGTACGACCGCCACGGCCGCCAGCGCGCCGCGTACCCGGCCAGCGCGTCCGGTCCGTCCGGGAGGCCCAGGGCCGCCGCGCCCCGGCGTACCCCCAGGTCGGTCGGCAGGAAGACGTCCGGGTCGCCGAGCGCGCGCAGCGCGACGTAACCCGCCGTCCAGGGCCCGATGCCGGGCAGCGCCAGCAGCTTCGTCTCGGTCTCCGTACGGTCGGCGCCGTCGTCGAGGACGAGATCGCCGGCCGCCACGGCGGCGGCCAGCGCCCGGATCGTGCGCCGGCGCGCATCCGGCATCGCGAACGCCCCGTCCGGCGCCTCCGCGACGGTCGCGGCGTCCGGGAACAGCAGGTGGGGCGCTGTTGCCTCCCGCGTTCCGTCCGGCGCGGGGGAGGGTTCGTCCGCGGCGGGGGAACATTCCCGTACCAGCGTCCCCAGGACCGTGCGGGCGGCGGCGACGGACACCTGCTGGCCGACGACCGCCCGGACGGCGAGTTCGAAGCCGTCCACGGCGCGCGGCAGGCGTACCCCCGGCTCGGCGCGCACCGCCGACGCGAGCGCGGGGTCGGCGGCGAGCGCGGTGTCCACGGCCTCGGGGTCGGCGTCCAGGTCGAGCAGGCGGCGGCAACGCGCCACGGCCGGGGCGAGGTCGCGGACGTCGCGCAGGCGCAGCGTGGCGTGGAGGTAACCGCCGTCCGGGGCCAGGGACACGGCGGCGGGCCCGTGCGGCAGGCGCAGCGTCCGGTGGTAGCCGTCGGCGTCGATCGCCTCGACGCCCGGGATCGCGCGGGCGGCCAGGAACCCGAACAGCGCGTCCGCGTGCAGCGGCGACCGGTACGGCAGGCGCAGCGTGATCGTGCCGGGAGCGGTGGTGGCGGTCCGGTTCCCGGCGGTCCGCAGCGCCGACGGCGGCCGCCCGTACACCTCGCGGATCGTGTCGTTGAACTGCCGCACGCTGCGGAACCCGGCCGCGAACGCGATCTCGGCCAGCCCGAGGTCGGTCGTCTCGACCAGGATCCGCGCCGTCTGCGCCCGCTGCGCGCGGGCCAGCGCGAGCGGGCCGGCACCGAGCTCGGCGTGCAGGATCCGGTGCAGGTGCCGTTCGGTGTACCCGAGCCGGCTGGCCAGGCCGGGTACGCCGGCCCGGTCGACCACCCCGTCGCCGATCAGGCGTACGGCCCGGGCGACCACGTCGGCCCGGTTGTCCCACTCCGGCGAGCCGGGCGCCGCGTCCGGCCGGCAGCGCAGGCAGGCGCGGAAGCCCTCGCGCTGCGCCGCGGCGGCCGACGGCAGGAACCGGACGTTGTGCCGTTTCGGCGTGACCGCCGGGCAGGACGGCCGGCAGTAGATCCGGGTCGAGGTGACGGCCGTCACGAACCGGCCGTCGAAGCGCGGGTCCCGGCTGTCGACCGCCCGGTAGCACCGTTCGAAGTCCAACTCCACGAGTTCGATCCTGCCTGGCCGTCCAGCAGGGTGCTCGCGGTTTTCGGACCTGACCGTACGGGATTTTGGCACCCTGTTCCGGTGCGTGTCGATGGCATGCTGGCCGGTATGCGGATCGCTGATCACATCGCCGTCCTCGACCATGACGGCAGGAGACTGGCGGATGTCGCCGAATGGGCCGGCCTCGACCTGTGGGTACCCACCTGTCCCGGTTGGCGCCTGCGCGACCTGCTGGTCCACCTCGGCGGCGTGCACCGGTGGGCGACCGCGTACGTGACGACCGGGAGATCCGAGCCGTTCACCCGCGAGGAGCGGGCCGGGATCATCGGCGCCGCCCCGGAGCACGACCACGACCTGGTGACCTGGTTCCGCGAGGGGCATCGGACGCTCGTTGACGCGCTGCGGCGCGCCGACGAGACGATGACCTGCTGGACGTTCCTGCCCGCACCGTCGCCGCTGGCGTTCTGGGCCCGCCGCCAGGCCCACGAGACCGCGATCCACCGGGCGGACGCCGAGTCGGTGATCGCCACCGTGCCGGAGTGGGAGCCCGGCTTCGCCGCCGACGGCGTCGACGAGCTGCTGGGCGGCTTCTTCACCGGCCCACGGGTCACCGTCACGGCGGATCCGAAGGTCAGCATGGCGGTGGCGGCGACCGACACCGAGGCGGCGTGGACGCTCGTCATCGGCCCCGACAGCCGCCGCATGGTCCCCGACCGGCACCCGGCGGACCTGATCGTCGTCGGGCCGGCGACCGACCTGTACCTGCTGCTGTGGAACCGGCCGACCTCCGATCGGCTGGACCTGCGCGGCGACCGGGCCGTCCTCGCCCTGTGGCAGGACCAGGTCAGAATCTGATCCTCACGCGTACAACCTCCGGGGCAGCCGGGCCCGTCAGGTGGGTGGGGCACACCGAGTGCGGTTGCGGCGACGAGTGCGGTTGCGGCGGCGAGTGCGGTTGTGGCGGCGAGTGCGGCTGCGGTCGCGCCCGTCGCCGCTGCGTAGACTTGCTCGTCGTGAGTCTCAGCATCGGTATCGTCGGCCTGCCCAACGTGGGCAAGAGCACCCTGTTCAACGCGCTGACCAAGAACGACGTGCTCGCCGCGAACTACCCGTTCGCCACGATCGAGCCCAACATCGGCGTGGTGGGCCTGCCTGATCCGCGGCTGGAGAAGCTGGCGGAGATCCACGGGTCGCAGAAGATCCTGCCCGCGCCGGTGTCCTTCCTCGACATCGCCGGCCTGGTCCGCGGCGCCTCGAAGGGGCAGGGCCGCGGCAACGCCTTCCTGGCCAACATCCGCGACGCGTCCGCGATCTGCCAGGTCGTCCGCGCGTTCAGCGACCCCAACGTGGTGCACGTCGACGGCAAGGTCTCACCCGCCGACGACATCGAGACGATCAACACCGAGCTGATCCTCGCCGACCTGCAGACGCTGGAGAAGGCGATCCCGCGGCTGGAGAAGGAGGCCAAGCTCCGTAAGGACCGGACCCCCATGCTCGCCGCCGCGAAGGCCGCCGCTGAGCTGCTCAACAACGGCACGACGCTATACGCGGGAGCCAAGGCCGCCGGCATCGACACCGCTGAGCTGCGGGAACTGCACCTGCTGACCGCCAAGCCCTTCCTGTACGTGTTCAACGTCGACGAGGAGGAGCTGGCCAACGAGGAGTTCCTGGCCGAGCTGCGCGCCCTCGTCGCGCCCGCCGAGGCGGTCTTCATGGACGCCAAGGTCGAGTCCGAGCTGATCGAGCTGCCCGAGGACGAGGCCCGTGAGCTGCTGGAGTCGATCGGCCAGCACGAGCCCGGCCTGCACCAGCTCATCCGGATCGGGTTCCGGACGCTGGGGCTCCAGACGTACCTGACGGCCGGCCCGAAGGAGACGCGGGCCTGGACGATCCCGATCGGCGCGACCGCCCCGGAGGCCGCCGGGGTGATCCACTCCGACTTCCAGCGCGGGTTCATCAAGGCCGAGGTCGTCGCGTACGACGACCTGATCGCCGCCGGGTCGATGGCCGCCGCGAAGGCCGCCGGCAAGGTGCGCATCGAGGGCAAGGAGTACGTGATGCAGGACGGCGACGTGGTGGAGTTCCGCTTCAACGTCTGAATCGGCGACGTTTCGGCTGTTCACGGTTGGGTCCTGGTCCCGGGGCGCCGGACCACGCGTCGTCGATGGCCCGGCGGGTGCGCGGTTGCGGGTCCGGCATCAGGTGCCCGTACGCCGACAGCACGAGGTTCGCGTTCTCGTGCCCCAGCCGTTCCGCGACCACGATGACCGACTCGCCTTGGGCGAGCAGCACCGACGCGTAGTGGTGGCGGAGGTCGTGGGTCGTCGCCTGCTCGGGCAGGCCGGCGGCGGCCACGGCGGCACCGAAGATCCGCGTGCCGTAGTAGTCGTGCCGGTACGGTCCACCGAACCGGGCGGTGAACAGCGTCCCGCCCGCCGCGGGTGGGTACACCTTGGGCATGTCCTGTTTCCCTTCACGTTGTACAGACGGCGAGGAGCGCCGTGCCCGCCAGCGACTCACCGCGTCGAGGCTGGCCAGGTGCCGCCTCAACCCGGTCGTTTCTCGCCGCCGCTGACGAGGCAGCCCGCCGACTCGGACACGACGCCAACCACCTGTGGACCGCGTTCGGGCCCACCAACGTCGCCATCCATCGCGTAGCCGCCGCCACCGAACTCGGCGATGTCCAGGTCACCATCGACCTCGGGCCGAACCTCGACATGTCCGCCCTGCCGATGGAGCGCAGGGTCCGCCATGCCCTCGAAGCCACCCGCGCCTACAGCGCCTGGAACCGCGTCGACGAGGCGCTAGCCACCGTGCTCGACGCCGAACGCCCCGCACCTGAGCAGGTTCGCTATCACGTCCTCAGCAGGCAGCTCGTCCTGTCCTGGATCCGCCGGCAGCGCAGCCGACCACCCTCAGCTCTCATCGACCTCGCGCGCCGACTCAACGTCCGTCCTCGACTGACCGGGAAGGCGATCATCGCATCGCTTAATCTGCCTGTGTGACGGCTCCCGAACCGCCCCCGATGGCCCGTCCCCGCGTCGCCGCCGGTGCTCTGTTCACCGACGACGCCGGTCGCGTGCTGCTCGTCCGCCCCACCTACAAGGACTACTGGGAAATCCCCGGCGGCTACGTCGAGCCGGGCGAGTCACCCCGCATCGCGTGCCTCCGTGAACTCAGGGAAGAACTGTCGATCAGCCCGCCCGTCGGCCGGCACCTCGTCGTCGACTGGGCACCCGCAGAGGGCGAGGGCGACAAGCTCCTGTTCATCTTCGACTGCGGGACGCTCCCGCCCGGCAGTCTTGCGGACGTGCGGCTTCAACAAGAAGAGCTTTCTGACCTCCGGTTCGTGCCACCGACCGAACTCGACCGGTACGTGCCCGGCCGGCTCCTTCGTCGGCTACACACCGCCCTCAATGCCAAGCGTGACGGGCAGGCCGCGTACGCAGAACACGGCGATAGCCGGTTCTGACTTGACGCTCAGGCTGTCCGGAGTCGTCTGGATCACCCTCGCCCAGGAGTTCACGCCATGACCACGCCCGACGACCCGCTGGCCCGCAACCGGGCACTGCTGCTGGACTTCGACGGCCCGGTCTGCGCCGTGTTCACCGGCTACCCGGCCGCGACCGCCGCCGCGCGGCTGCACGCCGTCATCGGCGACCGACTCGGCCACCTCCCGCCCGACATCGCCGAACTGGCCTCCCATCCGCTGGGCATCCTGCGCCGTACCGCCGACCTCGGCGACGACGAGCTGACCCGGGCGGTCGCCGACGCCTGCCGGGACGCCGAGCTGACCGCCGTCGCCACCGCAGCGCCCACGCCCGGCGTGGTCGACGTCCTGCGCGCCGCCCGTGACAGTGGCTGCCCGGTCGCCATCGTCAGCAACAATCACGCCGACGCGCGTCGAGGCATTGCGGCCGGGTGCCCCCTTACGAGGTTGTTGGTGCAAACCTGTGCCGCGGCTGACCGTGTCCGAGATCCGGCGCCTGTTTACCAGGCTGTTTGACACCCCTGGCACGGCCGCAGGCGTGTGCTGCGCTGATCGACCTGGCGTATGCGGCACCAGAGGCGGCCCACTACCGGCGACGCACCGGATTCAGCGCCGGCTCGTAGCTGCGGTTTACGGGTCACCCAGTCGGCGCCACAGGGCACGGGTGTGCACCAGGGCGAAGCCGAGACGTTGCAGGTTGGCCTGGCTCGGGGAGCCGAACGCGGTGGTCACCACCACCGACTGCCTGGACATCGCCGCCGCGTCCTGCAGGCGACGCCGGATCAGGGCGCTTTGACATCCGTGGCCCCGCATCCCGGGCAGCGTCGCGGCGCCGGCAAGATACGAGTGCTGCCCCGTCGTGTACAGCCCCGCGGCTGCGGCCGGGCGCCCGTCGAGAAAGGCCAGGTACCGGCGCAGGTGCGGCGACCGGTGCTCGATCGTCATCATCGCCCGCTGGATCTGCGCCGCCTGCCCACCCAACTCGTATCCCTCGAACAGGGTGTCGAGGTACACCGTGAGCTGATTTCATCCTGACTCGCGCTGCTCCTCGATGAGTTGGAGGAGCGTGATCGCGGCGAGGATTGGGGTGGCTCGTCGCGGGCAGCAGTGGAGTTTGGTCAGGACCTTCCACGTCTTGAGGGT